>NZ_JBOZCJ010000002.1:0-168744 GCF_051265215.1 Actinotignum stranguriae | reverse complement strand
GCAATGAAAATATCACCGATCTCATACACCGCAGCCAAACGCGTAATCTTCCCCAACTCCGCGGCAGCGCCCGTAACATCCCCGGCCTCATACGCCGCATGCATCGCCGCAAATACCTCAGGAATCAAATTCGTCAGACCAGAGAGCACCCCGGCCCCGCCACACACCCGATTCCCAATGTAATACTCATCAAAACCAGAAAGCACCGCAAAATCCGCACGCACCTTCTTCACCTCACGAATCACCCGCCGCGTATGACTCTGAGTATCCACCGTATCCTTGAGCGCCACAATATTTTCGTGGCGGGCGGCCAGCTCAGCCACCAACTCCGGACTCAAATCCGCACCCGTACGCTCCGGGAAGTTGTAAAGCATCACCGGGAGCTGCGTTGCGCCCGCAACCGCGTCATAAAAATCAAGGGCCCGCCCATACGAATGCCCGAAATAGAAGGGCGGAAGAGCCACCACGCCATCCACACCAGCAACCTCAGCAGCCGCGACATTCTCCAGCACCTCACCCAGCCGCGCCGCGCTCACCCCGGCCAACACCTGGAAACGCCCCGCGGCCTGCTTGACCGCGAACTTCAAGAACTCGGCCTTCTCCTCAGTAGCAAAGGAGAAAAACTCCCCGATCGAGCCGAAGAAGAGCACCCCGTTGAGCCCGGACTCGGCAAGACGATCAATATGGGCGGCCATCGCCGGATAATCAATCGCACCCGAATCGTCGATCAACGTGACCGACGGGCAATACACACCAGAAAACATTCCAACCCCTTCCAGGTTTGGGCAAATAAAAGCTACCCATTTCCATGTCTCACGCATCATTGCGACTTGCTTCGAACGATAACAGGAAGAATGCGAATCCATACCCGCGCAAAACACTAGAAGACAATAAGTTGCCGTAGGAAACATCGCTGACCGGCGCGCTGAATCATTGAACACGCCGGCCAGCGATAGCCCTACGTTAGGACCAATTCAAATTATTGAATTTACACTACAACAGGAAGAGTCCAAGACCCCAAACCAGAACTAGCCCAACAATGGAGATCAAACATGTCATCACTGTCCAGGTCTTAAACATCTCGGGAAGAGTGAACCCAAAGTACTCTTTTACCAGCCAAAGGCCCGCGTCGTTTACGAAGGAGAAAATAAACGACCCAGCACCGATTGCAAGGACAAGAAGACCTGTTTGGATCGGATCATAAGCAAGTGCAGTGGCTGTCGGCTCCAGAATGCCGGCAGTAGTAATGGCCGAAACGGTCGAGGACCCTGTAGCCACACGCACGAACACCGCAATCACCCAAGCGATCAAGATGATCGATATATTTGTGTTTTCTACAAACTTAGTGATCATATCTCCAATGCCGGTATCAATCAGAAGGTTCTTGAAACCGCCACCAGCTCCGAGGATAAATACAATTCCAGCAATGGGACGTAACGATTTCCCGGCTTCATCGTTAAGCTTTTCCCACGGGTACCTTGTCGTAACGAAAAGCGTGAGAGATGCAAATACCAGTGAAATCAGAAGGGCAATCTCGGGATTCCCGATAAACTGCAAAATCTGAGCACCCATTTCCTTGGAATCGTGAAGGTCAGGGCGGACCATCATGATAATCGAAGTGATCAAGAGAAGAATGGCCGGCATGGTGACACAAAGCAAAGACAACCCGAAGGAAGGCTTACGACGGCCTTCAACACCGTCCTCTTTATCCGCCATAGCGAACGTGTCCGGTGCACCGCGCGGCACGATGCGCGTCGAGTACTTCGCGAACAGCGGTCCGCAGATAATAACAAGAGGAATAGCAAGGACAATGCCCATACCCATCGTGATGCCCATGGAACCATTCTCAAAGGTTTGGAGAGCGGCGGTGGGCCCGGGGTGTGGAGGAACGAGTGCCTGCATTGCACAGAGGCCCGCCAGGGCTGGCATCGCGATCATCATAAGGGGCATCTTAGATTTCCGCGTAACCATGATGATCACCGGAGCCATGATGATCAGTCCAACATCGAAGAACAGGGGCAACCCAATAAGAGACCCGATGAGAGCCATTGTCCAAGGGAGCATCTTGCGAGACGACTTCGAAATCAGAACGTCAACTAAAACGCCGGTTGCTCCCGTTACCATCAAAACCGCACCCAGCATTGCACCGATACCGACTAGAATACCGACACTTTTAGTGGTGTCTCCAAAGCCGTCAAGGAAGGCGTGGACGGTGTTCATCAGCCCGAACCCGGACCCAATTCCGGTAATCAGGGCCGCAAGCATAATCGCGAGGAAGGGGTGAACTTTCGCCCAGCTAACCAAAATAATGAGGATGGCAACGCCGGTTACGATACTAATGAGAAGTGCCGCCGGGTTAAGACTTACTTCCGGGATATCGCGAGCGAAAGGTAAAAGTCCCTGGGGTATTGAGCTTTGTAGCTGACTCACACCTACAAGTAAAGCATTCATCTATATTTCCTTTTTCTGACGAGTGCAGCGTCCGCACCGCCGCACGCGGGGAATCCAAATGGATTACCAATAGCAAGCAGCGACAGCTATTTATTTAGCCCGCGTGCGGCAGTGGAACGTGGTTTTCCCGGGAGAATTAGCCTCGGTAGAGGTACTTTTCAGCGGTTTCCTGAGTCATCTCAGCACCGTTGCCGGGAGCCGTTTGCGGCATATAGTTGCCATTCTTGATAACTGTCGGGTGCACAAAGTGTTCATGTTGGTTATCAACGTACTCAATCAACCGGTTCTCCATAGTTCCGGATACCGCGACATAATCAAACATCGCAAAGTGCGCCACAGCTTCGCATAGACCAACGCCGCCAGCGTGCGGACAGACAGGCTTATTAAACTTCTTGGCAAGCAGGTATTCGATGACCAGTTCCTGCGGGCCCGCAACACGGGTTGCATCAATCTGCATGATTCCAAACGCATTCATTTGGAGATACTGCTTGAACATGATCCTGTTCTGCATATGTTCGCCAGTTGCTACAGGAATCGGATTAATAGCGCGTGCAATGGTTGCGTGTCCCACCACATCATCCGGCGAAGTTGGCTCTTCAACCCATGCCAAATCGAAATCATGGAATTCATTAATCCAAGAAATCGCATCAGGGACGTCCCACACCTGGTTAGCATCAACAGCCAGCTTCACATCAGGACCAATAGCTTCGCGAGCCAAGCCAAGACGCCGAATATCGTCTTCGACGCGGCGCCCCACCTTCAGCTTGATAAGCTTGAACCCTTTTTCTTGAGTCTCTTCCTTACACAGCGAGACCATCTTTTCATCTGAGTAGCCTAGCCAACCCGCAGCAGTGGAATACCCGGGGTAGCCATTTTCAAGAAGGTTGGCAATTCTTTCTTGCTTACCACGCTGACCGTCCTTTAGAAACTCAATAGCTTCTTCCGGGCGAAGTGCATCAGAAAGATAACGGAAATCAAGGGTTGCGACCAACTCTTCCGGTTCCATTTCACCCAGCAGGCGCCACAGAGGCTTTCCAGCACGCTTGGCTTTAATATCCCAAAGCGCTGAGAGCAATGCACCGATAGCCATATGCTCCACGCCCTTCTCGGGACCAAGCCACCGCAGTTGGGAATCCCCTACGAGCAGATCCCACGCGAGTCGCATATTGTCGAGCAGCTCTTCAACATTACGCCCGACGAGCGTGTGAGCCATAGAGTTCATTGCCGCGCAAACGACATCATTTCCACGACCAATGGTGAACACAAACCCAACACCGATAATTCCATCATCAGCGTCAGTAGAAATCTCTACATAAGCCGACGAGTAGTCAGGGTCAGGATTCATCGCGTCCGAGCCAGAGAGCGTGTTAGATGTGGGGAATCGAAAATCGTACGTTTTTACGCCGGTAATCTTACTCACGAGTAAACTCCTTTGTTTTAGTTACCCACCGTGGAAGTTCCACGTCATGAACCCTAGTCCCATTTGGGGAACTATCCTAGGACCTTTTGCGACCAAGATTTGCACCCAGTGCGTAAAACTGCACAAATACGCGAGTTTAGAATTTAGGTATGACACACTTCACACATCCTCATAATCTCGCCAAAGCTACAGGAAATAATAATTTCAGAGTCAAAACGAATGCGGGGCGACTCTTCCCCCATGACTTTGAATCGTTTCCGGTTCCTCAAGGCTCCTTACGATGAGGAGGCGCACAAGCAACAGCCAACCATCTACAATTGAGTTCCATAAAATGGAACTGGTGGTCCGTATCAATCTAGAAGAAGGTTCTTCTCTTGAGTACCAAACAGAGCCCGAGCGCAGCCGATAAAACTCTCATTGTTCTTCAGGCAGCACTGCAACACCCCCGTTTTACCGACATCGTTAACGCGACCGGCCTGGCAAAATCTAGTGTGCATCGCCTTCTCCAAACTTTGGTGAAGTACGAGTTCATTGCGGTAAGCCCGGACGGAAACTATTACGCCGGACCGGCTGCTTTGTCACTCGCCGCAACAGCATTCGAAAGAATCGACATCTCTCAACAAACGAAACCCTACATCCAACAACTTGCCCGCGAAGTTGGGTGCCAAGTACACATTGGGGCGAGGAACGGTAAGGATGCCGTTTATGTTGCCATACAAGAAACTGATACCCCGTACCGCATACCATCACGAATTGGGGATCGGCTTCCTCTCCATTCAACTTCAATTGGTAAGTGTTTCCTCGCCGATGAAGAGGATGAGGCCATCATTCGTTACGTGGCAGAGATGCAACTCCCTAAACATACACCCCGAACTATTTCGACAACCGCTGAACTGATAAAAGAAATCGACACAGTTCGTGACCGTGGATTCGCTATTGACGACGAAGAGAATGTGCCCGGAATTCGGTGTGTTGCCGTCCCTATTCGCAACCATCTTGGACGTGTGAACCATGCATTATCAATCACGACTTTAACATTGGAGAAAAGCATGGATGAAGTCATTGCTTTGGTTCCCCAAGTTAAACAAACCGCAGCAAAGATCTCGCGTTCTCTTGGTGCTAAAGAATCCTGAGAATAATCAACAGAGTAGTTGGAGTTAGCTACCCCAGCTCCATCCGTTCCTCGCAGGTGCGACGCTGTGCCTCGAGTTCCATGAGGCGGGCGAAATGCTGCTGGTAGGCGGCGTCCTCCGGGTTGGTGCGCTGAAGCGCAGAGCGTACGTCCTCAATCTGGCGCAGCACACCCAAACGAATGAGCGCGAGGGCAATCCCCCACACGTAGTGCGGGAGGCGCTGCACATCGGTCTCCGGAAGCGGCTCGGCCGCGAGCTGGGAAATCACTCCGGCCAGCTCCGGGCCACCGGCCGCGAGCACCGCCTCCACATAAGCGGCGCTCGCCTGGGGCTCGGCATGTTCTACGTCCATACCTGCGCCGGTCAGCTGCGCGAAGCGCTCGGCGAATACCCGGGTTCCCCCCGCCGCCCGAATCGCCGTATGAATGGCGTGGTGCACCGGATGGGTGAAGGTATGCGGGGGCAGATTGTCCATCTCCGCCCGCGCTGCAAAAGCCGGAAGCTGAAGATAAATCTCCAGTGCGGCCCGCTCCACTTTTTCGGTAGGGTCACGCAACTGCGACACCGGTGGCAAGGTCACCGCCTGGTACGACGGCGCATTCCCCGGCTGCACCGCGACTCCCGCCTGCTGTGTACCACCCACCGCTAGCGCCCCCGGGGCATTCTCACTAGCCGCCTCGAGCACGGCACGCGCCTGGGCCCGCCCCTGACGCCCGGCCTCCGCCACCGCCTGGCGCACCACATGCTCATCCATACCGAGCCAGCCGGCCAGATTCCGGGTGTATTCCCCGCGCAGGACCCGGTCCCGAATTCCGGCCACAATCGGAGCGCTCACTCGCAGCCCGGCACTGCGTCCCTCCGCGGTGGTGAGGGGAAGATCCTCAATAAGAGAACGAATTGCGAATTCAAAGAGGGGCCGCCGCCCGGCGATCACCTCGCGCAGCGCCTCATCGCCGCGCTGGAGCCGCACATCGCAGGGATCTAGATTATCCGGCGCTATCGCCACATAGGTTTGGGTGGCAAAAGCCTGATCTTCCCCGAAGGCGCGCAAAGCAGCCTTCTGGCCGGCGCTATCGCCGTCGAAGGTAAAAATAACTTCCCCGCCGTAAGCCTTCCCGGAGGACAGCACCACCCCGGCGGCCGGATTGGCGCCGTCGCCCAAAAGCCGCCGCACGATTTTCACGTGCTCGGCACCGAAAGCTGTACCACACGTCGCTACCGCCGTTGTGATTCCGGCTAGGTGCGCGGCCATGACGTCCGTATAGCCCTCCACGATCACCACGGAACGCGAGGTCGCGATCTCCTTTTTCGCGAGGTTGAGGCCGTAAAGCACCTGCGATTTCTTGTAGATAGGAGTTTCGGGAGTATTGAGGTATTTCGGGCCGCGGTCATCTTCCCCGAGGCGGCGCGCCCCGAAACCGATAGGTTCGCCCGTAATGGAGAAAATCGGCCACATGAGCCGCCCGCGGAAACGGTCGTAAAGCCCGCGGTTGCCCCGGGTGGCCAGGCCCGCCGTTTCGATTTCCCGGTCGGAAAAGCCGTGGCTGCGCAGGTGCGTATAGAGCGCGTCCCAAGAATCCGGGGCGTAACCGCATTCAAAATGGTCAATGGCCGCCCGCTCAAAGCCGCGTTCAGTTAGCAAAGTGCGGGCCGGTGCCGCGGCCGGAGTATCGAATTGCGCGCGATAGAACTGTAAAGCTACCCGGTGGGCATCGATAAGGCGCCGCTTGGGGGGCTCCCCGGGCTTACGCTCACGCGCGCCCTCATAATGCAGCTCGATTCCAGCGCGCCGCGCCAGCAGCTCGACCGCCTCCACAAAGTCAATACTTTCAGCCCGTTGCACGAAAGCGAAAACGTCGCCGCCTTCCCCGCAGCCGAAGCAATGCCAGCGCCCCAGGTTCGGGCGCACGTGGAAGGACGGAGTTTTCTCATCATGGAAGGGGCACAGGCCTTTGAGAGAGTCCACCCCACCGGGGCGCAGGGCCACGTACTGGGAGGCGACGTCGTCGATCCGCACCGCGGCGCGCACCCGATCGATGTCTTCCCTTTTGATGAGCCCGGCCATGCCGCCTAGTCTAAGCGAGGCCGCGGCGCAGCGCACGTGAGGACCGTGCTGCTCCACGATTCACCACACGTGAGACTGCCGCCACAATCTCAGTGCCGCAGCATTCCGCACAGGTGCGCATGCCACTGCCGCGCCGAAAGATCGGTCAGCGAAGCAACCTGGTCAATCACCAGGCGTAGCCGCGCGTCCTTATCGCTACTGGCCCACGATTCCGCCAGGTGCGGCTCTAATTCGGCCGGGTTATCCAACAGTGCTTCAACCAGGTCAAAAATAATGGCCCGCTGCTCCACGTAATGCGGTTCGTGCTCGCGCGGAGCCATAACATAAGCCACCGCGATCCCTTTCAGGACCGTGATTTCGGCAAAAGTTTCTGGCGGTACGACGACGTTACCGTTGTAGCGCACCAATTTGCCGTGCCCGGACTGCGCCCAGGTTGCCTGACAGACAGCAGAAACAAAACGGCCAATGAGGTCGGAGGTGAGGTCTTTCATGCGGGCAAAATCACGGTAATTACCACCGAAGTGCACCGGCCAGGCTTCTTCGCGCAGCAGGCGGTCAAGAGCATCGGAAAGCTCGCCCGCGCTCGGTTCGCCATACCAGGCCAGGGTATCCTCCACGACTTTCTGGCGTTCGCCCGGATCGGTTAGGCATGAAGGGTCGAAGAATCCGCGGGCGATCGCGTCCTCGACATCGTGGACGCTGTAGGCAATATCATCGGCCAGATCCATGATTTGGGCCTCGACGCAGCGGTTATGCCCGTGCTCGCCGTGAATCCACTCGAAAACATCGGCGTCATCGCGATAGTAATTGAATTTCGGGGTTCCGCCCGGACCTTCGTTATTACCCCAGGGGTATTTGATCACGGCATCCAGGGTGGCACGGGTGAGGTTAAGACCGGCCGGGCGCCCGGTGCGGGTAGTACGTTTGGGCTCGAGGCGAGTGAGAATACGTAGAGTCTGGGCATTGCCTTCGAAACCGCCGATATCCGCGCCAACCTCCGCGAGGGCCCGCTCCCCGTTATGCCCGAAGGGCGGGTGGCCGAGGTCGTGGCACAGGCACGCGGTTTCCACGATATCCGGATCGCATCCGAAGTTACTGGCCAGCGAACGTCCGATTTGAGCCACTTCCAGGGAATGAGTGAGACGGGTGCGCACAAAATCGTCCGATTCAGGCCCGAGCACCTGGGTTTTCGCCCCGAGGCGGCGTAGCGCCGAGGAATGTAGCACCCGCGCGCGGTCGCGTTCAAAATCAGTGCGCGAACGGGATTTGGGTGGTTCGTGCACCCACCGTTCGCGGTCGTCGGGCCCGTACACTTCGGCCGCCCCAAATAAATCCGTCACAGCTAGAGGGTACCAAGCCTGCGGGCGGTGCGGTGGCGGCAAGCGGAGCGGTCGTGACGGGCGGAGCACCGGGCCTGAGGCAAGCACCGCGCCGGGGCTGGTTTAGCCGCCGGAAATATCGAGTTCGGCTTCGTGGATCCGGGCCGCTTGTTCCGGGCTAAGCTCGCGCGAATCGAGCCAGCCGTCGGGCAGATGCGGGCGCTTTTCCCCGCCGGCGCGCCCGCGTTTACCTTCCGCGGCCGCCGGATAAGGCTGATCCAAGTCCAGGGCCTGGAGGCGCTCGTGGAGTTCCTCCAGGGTGGAGACGAGCCCTAAGGAGTGGCGGGTTTCCCCGCCGACCGCAAAGCCTTTGAGATACCAGGTGATGTGCTTGCGCAGCTCTCGCATGGCCTTATTTTCGCTTCCGAAATGTTCCACGGAGAGGCGGGCGTGACGCTCGATCATCGCGGCTACTTCGCGCAGCGTGGGGCGGCGCTGGGCGCTGGCCCCGTGCATGAGGGCAGCCAAATCATAGAAAATCCAGGGCCGGCCCTGGCAGCCGCGCCCGACAGCCACCCCGGCGCAGCCGGTATGGGCGCGCAGCGCGGCGGCATCTGCGGCGTCGAAAACATCACCGTTACCGAATACGGGCAGCTCCGTGGAATCTACGAGCTCCGCAATAAAATCCCAATTCGCGTGGCCGGCGTAATGCTGGGCGGTGGTCCGCGCGTGCAAGGTGAGCCCGGCAATCCCGTAGTCTTCGGAGATGCGGGCCACGTCCCGAAAAGTTTCGTGAGCGGCGTCGATCCCGACCCGGAATTTCACCGTGATCGGTACTGCGTGATCGCGCCCGCGGTTCGCGGCGCTCGCTGCCTCGGTGGCCTGGCGCACCAGGTCCTCGTACAAATCAAGTTTCCACGGCAGTGCCGAGCCCCCGCCTTTGCGGGTGACTTTCGGGGCCGGGCAACCAAAGTTAATATCGATGTGGTCCGCGCGGTTTTCCTCGATGAGGAGCCGCACCGCGGCGGCCACCACCCTGGGTTCTACCCCGTAGAGCTGGATGGAGCGCACCGGATCGCTCGGATCGGGCTGGATCATGGTCATGGTTTCCGGGGTGCGTTCCAGCAGCGCCCGGGAAGTAATCATTTCGCATACCCACAGTCCGGCCGGGGCGTAAGAACCGGGTGCGTGGGCGTCCAGGGCCTGCTCTCCCGTATTACTGAAGGGTGCGCCTGGGGCACCGCTAGAGCCCGTCGCGCACCGGATTCCCGCTTCGGCTTCTTCACGGCAGAGCTGGCGGAAGGGCGGGTTAGTCACCCCGGCCATCGGCGCGAGCATGACCGGCGTAGCCAGAGTCAGATCGCCCAGCTGAATCGCCGGCCATGCGGCATTCTCCGCCATATGCTTCCCTTCGTCCTTTCTGCGTCATGGATGAGGGTACCGCACGACCGGGAGCAAGAGTTATTCCGTGAGCTAAACACCCAGCTATATGACCTGCATCACGGTAGGCTGCAAGAGAGCTCGTCAGAGTTCCCAGGCCGATTGCGTTCTTCCCGCACCGCCCACGCCGCGTGGGGACCAGGCTCTTCCGCCGTGGCTGGGAGGTAGGTGTCACCACTACACGTGAGCAGTTAGCTTCGGCTACCTGGCCTCGGTTCTACATTTTCTATCAGGAAGGCGCACCGCATATGGCCGCGAACAGGAATGTTCAGGATCTTCTGAACGCCACCGCATTTGATTCCCATAACGATAAGCTCGGCGGAGTGAAGGAGGTATTCCTTGACGCTAAAACGGGCCAGCCCTTCTTTGTGGAGGTGGGCTACGGGCTCTTCGGTATCTCCTCCAGCCTCGTTCCGCTGCGCGGTTCGCACCTCGAGGGTGAAGAACTCCACCTGGCGTTCGTCAAGGATGCGATTAAGGATGCCCCTGATGTCGACGTGGAACAGGGCATCACCCCCGAAGAGCAGGACCGCCTGCTCGCCCACTACCACCTTACGGATACGCGCGAGGGCGACCGCTACGCCACTGAGGTTTCGCCGGTCGGTGCTGGTGAGCCCCGCGCTGCCGCTGGCGCGCCGCCGGTCACGGCTAGCGGCGCTGCAGAAAGCACGCCCCGCACTGCGGCCGAGCATCCCGCCCCGGTTACTGCTACCGCTGATAATTCCGTGGTTCATTCTGAAGAGCGCGTCAATGTAGAGGAGGAAACCGTACCCGTTGAACGGGTATCTCTCCATAAGGATGTCGTGCAGGATACCGAAACGGTCTCCGAAGATAAGGCCAAGGAACAGATCGAAGACGAAACGGACCGCTCCACCAAATAGTAGGCTCGTGAGAAACCTGGTCTGCTCGGCAAACAACCAGGCAGGCATGTCAGCCGCGCAGGCACGCGAGCCGCGCAGCGAAGCTAGGAAAAGAGGAAGAATGGCCGAGGTAACCGTCCGCGACATTATGGATGCCACCGCTTATGACCGCTCCGAGGTGGAGATTGGGCCGGTGCGCGAGGTATTCCTCGATGACGCCAGTGGGCAACCCACCTTCGCCCTCATCGGGCGGGGATTATTCAATCTTTGCTCCGCCCTGGTCCCGCTGCGCGGTTCGCGCCTGGTGGAGGGCAAGCTCATCCTCTCGGTTTCCGCAGAAGCGGTGGCCAGTGCTCCGGCCTGGTCGGTGGAGGACGGCCTGACCGAGGACCAACAGCAGCGTATTTACGAACATTTCACCCTCACCGATATTGCCGACGGCAAGGAGCACGCCACTAACGCTTAGGGACCTGATCTCCACGGGGAAGCTGTTCTCCGAGGGGAACCTGCTCTCCACGGGAACCCGGTCGCCAACGTATCGCCTGCTGTTTGGCCGCAGCGGGAACCCACAAGCTAGGCGCTCACCCGATCTCGCGCCGGTGCCACGGGGGCGAGGAGCGCGGCTACCGCCGTCGTCAAAGGAATCGCCAGCACCAAACCAACGGAAGCGGCCAGGGTGCGGGTGATTTCCTCCGCGATCTGCTCCACCTGCATGAGGTCAAGGAAAGACCGCTGGTAAATCGAAGCAAGAATGAGAAGGGGCAGCGAAGCCCCCACGTAGGCAAAAGCCAGCGTGTAAACGGTTGAGGCAATATGGTCGCGCCCAATGGCCATCCCGCGGCGGATGAGGCGGCGGCGCGGCGTGCTCGGCGATTCGGCATGCAACTCCCAGATGGTGGAAACCTGGGTAATAGTGACATCATTGAGGGCACCCAGCCCAGCCAGAATAATGCCCGCCAGCAGCAGGGTACGCATATTGATACCGCCTAGGCTCCAGGAGAGCATCGCGGTTTGTTCCCCGCCCGTACCGCTAAGATTCTGCGCGCCCACCGCCCACACCGCCACCGCCGTGGTGATAAGAAGACCCAGGAAAGTGCCGATAATCGCGGTGGTGGTGCGGATAGAAATACCGTGTGCCAGATAAATCGAAGCGAACATCATCGCAGAAGCACCGGTGAGTACCACCGCGAAAGCATTCCCGCCGGCGGCCAGCGCCGGAATAATAAAGAAGCCGACCACCAGGAGGGATACCCCGAGGCCCGCGAGCGCCGCCAGGCCCTTCCAGCGCGCCACCACCACAATGACCAGCACGTACAGTCCAGCAAGCAAGGCCAGGGGCATCCCGCGCTCAAAATCAACGAAAATATGTGCGGTGCCCGAGGTAACCATGGCAGGGTTGAAACGGGCTTCGATCACATCCCCCACTTCTAACCCGGAGGCCACCACCTCGGCCGGGACGTGCACGGGAACGGATACGCCCTCCACTTCCATCTCCACCGGGGTCTGGCCCTGCGCATCCGTTTCCCCTACCGAGGTAATCGGCCCACTCACCATACTCACACCCGGAGAATTCAGCGGAATGGAGCCCACCGGGGACTCCCCACGCGGCCACAGCACAGCCAAGGCAATAGCGGTGAGAAGCGCGAGCGGAACAACAATAGCGGCAAGCAGGCGCCCGACCTTGCGGCGCACCCGCGCCGGGACCTCGATATCTGAATGATGATGCACGCCTTCAGGCTACCGGCCCACCGCCACGCGTGGGAGAAGCGCGCGTCCGGTCCCACGGGACGTGGCAGAATAGTACGCACGGAACGGTGGGAACCGGTGTTTCCTCCCGGGACTGCCCGTCTTCGTCGTTAGACTATATATATGCATTTCACCACCCTAACTGCCGAGGAATACGCTTCCGCTACCCGCCACAGCTCGCGTCTCTTCCTCGCCCAGCTTCCTGAATACGGTCGGTGGCGCACCGAGCAGGGCGACACCGTAGATTATGTGGGGGTGCGCGAGGGCGAGGAGCTGCGCGGCGTCGCCCTCATTACCTACCAGCCGTGGAAAAAGCTGTTCACCCGCGCCATTATTACCAATGGCCCCACCCTGGATTGGGAGGACGGCGAGCTGGTGGATTTCTTTTTCACGCAGCTCGCCGCGTATCTTGCCACCAAGAAGCGGGTGATTGCGCTGCGCATCACCCCCAATGTCCCCGCCGCTTTCTATGAAGACACCACAAAAATTGCTGGTTCGCCGCTGGGGTCGCGGGCGACCGAGCAGCTACGCGCGGCCGGGTTCCAGCATATTCCCGTGGATCCCCATGACCCGGCCGATATTCATTTTATTTACACGAAAGATATTGCCGGGAAGAGTTTCGAGGAGATCGCTGATTCCCTTACGAAAACGATGCGCCGGCAGGTCAAGCACGTGGGGCGCTACGGCGTGGAGGTGCGTACCGGAGGCGTGGAGTTGTGGGAGACTTTCCACCAGCTTTACGAATCCTCGCGCGAGCGCACCGAGATGGCCGAAATCTCGGATTATTCCGCGCACCTGTATACCGCGATGATGGAGAAACTGGGCCCGGAGCGGGCTTTCCTCGCGATTGCCTACGCGCATCCGGCCACCTACCTGGAGGAGATCACCGCGAATATTGCCCGCCTCGATGAGCAGATCGCACAGAATTCCACCGAGCCGCATACTCGCAAAAAGGCGGGAGCGCTCAAGGAGCTCGGTAACCAGCGCGCCTCCCTGGTCAAGCAGGAAACCGAGGCCCGCGATTTAGCGCAGCGTTACGGCACTAGTGTGCCTTTCGCCGGGGTGCTGGCTTTCCGCTGGGGTGACGAACTGGTGCAGCTGCTCCGCGGCTTCAATAAGGATTTCACCACCTATAATCGCGATTACCCGGTGGAATCCACCCTGCTGCGCTGGGCGGCCGCCCACGATATTTCCACCTATAACACTCTCGGGATTTCCGGTATTTTTGACGAGTCCGCACCTGATTACCCGGTGCTTGAGTACAAACGCAAACTCAACGGGAACGTGGAGGAATTTATCGGCACTTTCGCCCTGCCGCTGCGCCCGGAAGCCAGGCTCACGGGAGCGCTGCTCTAGCTTTTCCGGCACGGTGCCGCGGCAGCGGTACGACGACGGGGCTGCGCCACCGGCGCAGCCCGGCTAGTTCCCCGCGCGGACTCATGAACGCCGGCGCAACCGAGCCAGGATCTTCGCCACGGGGCGGAAAAGCACGTCGATTTCTTCCATTTTTGCGAGCTTCATACCGCCCACGTAGATCAGCACCATGACGCTTCCTCCCACGATGAGGGCCAGGAGTGCCTGCGCCGGGGTCATGGGGCTAAAGACGGGGCCCACCAGGCGGGCCGCCCCGTAGCCGGCCGCGGCCGCCAGCCCGGAAATCGCCACGAGTTTGAGATGGAAGGATGTCAGGGTGGCGCCATCGACCCCACCCATGCGCGGGGACAGGTGCCACAACATCACAATGACCGCAAAAATATTGGCGAGGGAGCCCACAATGCCCACCGCCCACACCACGTGCTGGGGCGGCAGCAGCGCGCAGAATACCGTGAGCACGCAGGAGGCGCCCTGGAACGGCAAGCTAATGAGGAAGGCACCGCGGGTGTCCTCAAAAGCGTAGTAAACGCGGTCGAGTACGCTCACCGCACCGATCCCAAAGAGCCCGAGGGCCATAGAAGCCACCACTTTCCCCAGGGTGACCGCCTGCTCCGCGCTCGACGTAATAGCGAAAAGCCGCGAGACGGGAACCGCGAAAACCATGAGGCCGATGGCCGCCAGGAACATGATGGTGGAGACGATGCGCAGGGTGCGGGAAACATCGCGGCGCATGCGATCCCTATCTCCATCCGCGGCCGCCCGCGAGATCCGGGTAAAGACCGCGGTGGCAATAGAAACGACGAAAAGCGAGGTGGGTAGGGAGTAGATAGTGTAGGCGGTGTCGTAGGCGAAATTACCCGCGACGTACTCCGAATTCATGCCCATGCGAATGGCCCGGTCAGAGGCCCCGGCGGCGGCATTGGAAATGAGCGCCGTCGGGATGATCGAGGTGACCATCATGAGGAGCATCCACCAGGAAGCCCGGCCAGCCGCCCCCAACCCGGAATTACGCCACCGGAAATCGAAACGGAAATGGATACCCAGGCGGCGCAGCGGCCAGATAAGGATAAGCGCTTGGGCCACGATCCCCAGGGTGGAAATACCACCGAGCCAGCCCACCCGCGAGGCGGTCCACCGCCCGGCTTCCAGAGCATCCTCCGGGGTGGCCGAACCAAAAATAGCAAGAATGGCGAGCATCCCGAGAACCGCCACCACGTTATTGAGAGCCGGCGCCCACATATAGGGCCCGAAGTTTTCGCGGGCGTTGAGGATCTGCCCGATAACGGTGTACATGCCGTAGAAGAAAATCTGAGGCAGGCACCAGTAGGCCCAGGCCACCGTGAGACGATACCAATCCTCGGACATGGTGGCCGCCATAACTTTCACCACGGCGGGCGCAGCCAGGGTAATAAGCACCGTCACCGCCCCCAGGCCCACAATCGCCACGGTGAGGAGCTTGTTAATAAAAGCGGCGCCTTCTTTCTCCCCCCGTTTGGTGGCCCGCACGATCGCCGGCACCAGCACCGCGTTGACCAGACCGCCCACAATAATCATGTAGATGAGGTTCGGGAGCTTATTGGCAATCCCGAAAGCATTTCCAGCCGGCGAGGTTAGGCCCACCACCGCACCGAGGAGAATCGGGGAACGCACCAGGCCGAGGATGCGCGAGACGAGCGTACCGAAGAACATGATGATGGAGGCCCGCGCGGCACTCGCGCTTTTTGCACCGGAACTAGCGGAGGTATCGGGCTCCGCTAGCTCCGGGCGGGCATCGGCACAATCATCGGCCACAAAATGCCGCCCGGTCGGGCGGCGCGGGGGGAAGAAACGCATGCCTTGAGCTTAGCCTTAGAATCCAGATTCGGTGGGATGCGGGTAGAAGCGCCGCATTTTCTGCACCGCACGAATATCGGAAAGCATCCGGAAAATAGCGCGTTTCAGGTGGCGGTCCTTGCTATAGGCAATCGGATTGACCACCGGGCCACGCCGGCGCACTCGCCGCACCTGCGCAGCCAGCTGCGGATCGCGCACGTAGTTCCGGCCCGCCAGCCACGCGGGAATAATCGCGAAAATACCGGCGCGGTTAACCCGTTGGAGGGGCGCGGTTTCCCCGGCGATATCCGCCACCAGGGCGCGCGCCAGATTCACCCCGCCCACCTTAAGGTAGTAGTGCCCGCGCCCGGCCCGCGGGTTGAGATCCAGCCAGTAGGCCCGGCCGGTGCGCGGATCTATTTTCACGTCCATGGAGAAGAAGCCCCGCAGGCCAACCTCCCGCACGATCCGTTCGGCCCGGTCGGTGAGGAAACCATCCGGATCCGTGAGGATAATCCCAGCATTGCCGATAAGAGAAGGCTCATGCAGTCCCAGTAATACCCGCCCCGAGCCAATCGCGCTGAGGTGCCCGCGTGAATCAATATAGCCATTGACAACCCACTGGGTGGTGTCATCCCCCGGAATAAGCTCTTGGGCGATGAGGTCAATACCAACCTGGCGGCCGGCAAGCATGGCAAATTTCGCGCGGGCTGCGGCGGCGTCGTCGAATACCTCCACCTTTTTCAGACCCGTGGCGTACAGCGAGGTGGGGTTATCCGCGCGCGCGGGTTTCACCACAATGGGGAACGGCAGCGCGGCGAGGGCCGCGTCCCAGGTTTCGGGTCGGGATAAATGGACGACGGCGCGCCGCGGGGCCGCCTCCCCCACCTTTTCGTATACCTGCGCCATCGCCTCTTTCGAATTTGCCAGGTCCACGACCTCCGGGGCGGCGAAAGGGAAGAACCAATTCGACGCCAAACGGTGCCGGTTACGCACAATAACGTCCACACCCTCGTCAACGTTAACGAGGCAGATGAGGGTACGATCCGCGAACTCCGCGGCCAGGGAGTTAAGCAAGGCCACGAATTTTTCTTCGTCCTCCATAATGCGGCGTTCGCAGTACCGCACCGAGAGAATCGAGGAGTTATTAATATGCCCGCGCGGGTATTCGGCAACGACGAGCGAATTCACCCCGTAGGTTTCGTGGAAAAGCCGCGCAAAACTATAGGCTTCCACCTCATTACCGAAGATCACCGGCAGTGCATCCATACGTGTTCTCCCTCCGCGCCCCGCCGCGGGCACGATCATTATGCTAGCAGCGCCGCGCTAAAGTAGAAGCCAGCACTCCGCCCACGTGAAAGGACCGTCATGACCGACACCCCTATCCCCAGCATCGAGGTTCGTTTGCCGATTAAACTCGGCCAGTTCGTGAAATTAGCATCGTTGGCGGCTTCGGGCGCCGAGGCCCGCGAGCTTATCGAAGCGGGCGATATTAGCGTGAACGGTCGGGTAGAAACCCGCCGCGGCAGCGCGCTGGCGGAGGGCGATGTGATTGCCCTCGCCCAGCCGCGCGGCGCGCTGCGCGTACGAGTGACAAGCCTCTAGCAGCCCACCAGTTTCTGGGCCAGGAAGCCCTCCACCTTCTCTAGCGGGATACGGACCTGCTCCATGGTGTCGCGGTCGCGTACCGTGACCGCCTGATCTTCGAGAGTATCGAAGTCCACGGTCACGCAGTACGGGGTGCCAATTTCATCCTGGCGGCGGTAGCGGCGCCCGACCGCTCCTGCGTCGTCGAAATCAACATTCCACGAGGCCCGCAAGCGCGCGGCAAGATCCGCCGCCAAGGGGGTGAGCTTCTCATTGCGCGAGAGCGGGAGCACCGCGGCCTTGACGGGTGCCAGGCGCGGATCCAAGCGCAGCACGGTGCGCTTATCCACCCCGCCCTTGGTATTAGGCGCCTCATCTTCCACGTAAGCATCCACGAGGAAAGCCATAAGCGAACGGGTCAGCCCGGCGGAGGGCTCAATCACGTAAGGAACATAGCGTTCCCCGCTGGCCTGGTCGAAGTAGGACAAATCCTTACCCGAATGCTTCATATGGGTGGTGAGGTCAAAATCGGTACGGTTGGCGATGCCTTCCAGCTCGCCCCAATCCGATCCCTGGAACCCGAATTTGTATTCGATATCCACGGTGCGCTTGGAGTAATGGGAGAGCTTTTCCTGGGGGTGTTCGTACAGGCGCAGGTGCTCCGGGTTAATCCCCAGGTCCTTGTACCAATCCAGGCGCTGGTCAATCCAGTACTGGTGCCATTCTTCATCCTCCCCGGGCTTGACGAAGAACTCCAGTTCCATCTGCTCAAATTCACGGGTGCGGAAAATGAAGTTTCCGGGGGTGATTTCATTGCGGAAAGACTTGCCAATCTGACCGATGCCGAAAGGCGGCTTCTTGCGCGAGGTAGTTTGTACATTCGCGAAATTGACGAAAATACCCTGGGCGGTTTCCGGGCGCAGGTAGTGCAGACCGGATTCGTCTTCCACCGGGCCGAGGGTGGTTTTCAGCATCATGTTAAAATCGCGCGGCTCGGTCCATTGGCCCTTCACCCCGCAATGCGGGCAGCCCAGCTCCGCGGTGGTAATGGAATCCGGGTCGTCAATATGCTTCTTCGCAGCCTGGGCTTCCTGGAGCTGGTCCATGCGCAGGCGCTTGTGACAGTTGAGGCATTCGATGAGCGGATCGTTGAACACCCCGACGTGCCCGGATGCCACCCACACTTCCCGCGGCAAAATAATGGAGGAGTCAATGCCAACAACGTTATCGCGACTTTGCACCATGTAACGCCACCACTGGCGCTTAATATTTTCTTTCAGCTCGGTTCCCAGCGGGCCGTAATCCCAGGCCGAGCGGGTGCCGCCGTAAATTTCCCCGGCGGGGAACACGAAACCGCGGCGCTTGGCCAAAGAAATAACGTTATCGAGACGGGAGGGAGCAGGCTTAGCCAACGTTGTTCCTTTCTATTGCGCGCATCCGGATGATGCGTGGCCCGTCTAGTCTACCGCCGCGCCCGTTTCCGCGCGGTCCCGACCCGTGCGGAAAACGAAAAGGAAATATGCGACGACGACGCCCAGCACCACCACTGCGGCAATTCCCCACGGGTTACCGAAAATAGCTGCCCACACCGCTCGCAAGGCGAGCATACCCACCGTGGAGTAGATCGCCGCCCACCCCAGCCAGCCGGGAAGCGCAGCCAAAGTGAAACGCCAGCCGCCCATGCGGGTAAGCCCGGCACCGATGAGGATGACGGTTTGCACGCCGATGGTGAAGAAGCAGAGAGTGACGAGAGGCCAGCCGCGGCGCGCCACCCGCTGCGAGGCCGCGATAACGCGTTCATCGTGCGCCCAAGCCCAGGCGCGGTGGGCGAGGCGATTGCGCGGTTCACGCTGGCGCGCCACCAAGTAGGCGGCATAGCGGCCCAACCAGAAGGTGGCGCTGGAGCGCAAGGAAACCACGAGGAAAAGGAAAAGATAGACGAAGGCAAAGGAACGCCCGGCCAGGAACGCAAAAGAATCCATGCTCAGCGACCCGCGCTTTCTCCGGTGCGGCTCGTTCCCTGCCCACCCCGCCCGGTTGTTTGCCCGGCGCAATCGGAGCAGACCCCAATGAGTTCAAGGGTGTGGTCCACATCCGAGAAACCGTTGGCGGTGGCAATGGAACGCACCCAATCTTCGGCACCTTCGAGTGCGATTTCCACGGTTTTGCCGCAGCGCCGGCACATGAGATGGTGGTGGTGTTCTTCGGTTTCACAATAGCGGTAGAGAGTTTCGGTCCCCTCCTGCATGGTATCGAGAATCCCCTCCTCCGCCATGGCCTGCAAGGTGCGATACACGGTGGCGAGCCCGATGCGCCGGCCCTCCCGAGAAAGCTTTTCGTGGAGCTCCTGGGCAGAAACAAATTCCGGGATCGTTTCCACCATCTTCGAAATGGCGATCCGCTGGGCAGTTACCCGCGGTTTAGACGCGTTCATGAACCCTCCTGTGATTGCGCCGTACCAGCGTAGATACCATTGCCACGGCCGCGTACCCGGCAATGAGAATCACCGCGATCATAGCCCCCGGAGAGGCAGAAACATAGCGGGTAATGACCAATCCGACAAGTGCGGCTCCGCATCCGAGCCCCATGGCCAGGCGCTGGGTATGCGCCAGGGAGGAGCACACCAGCTGGGCGGTGGCCACCGGGACGATCATCATGGCCGACACCAGCAGAATGCCCACCACCCGCATGGACACCGCGACCGTGAGCGCTGCCGTGACCGCGATGAGGATATTAAAGGCCCGCACCGGCAGTCCCGAGGCACGCGCGAAGTCTTCGTCGTTCGTCACGGAGAAAAGCGGGCCGCGCAGCCCGATACCCACCGCGAGGATAACCACGGTGAGGGCCACGGTGTACCACACGTCCTGCCCCGTGACCGTGGTAACTGAGCCGAAGAGGTAGTAGTTGAGGTTCGCCGTCGTGCCACCCGCAAGGGAAATGAGCAGCACCCCGCAGGCAATACCCCCGTAGAACAAAATCGCGAGCGCGGTATCCCCCGAGGTGATTCCCGCGGACCGCACCCATTCGATAATGAGGGCGCCGAGCACCGCGATAACGAGGGCACCGGGCACCGCGAAACGTTCGGGTTGGCCGTGCAACCACGTGCCGGTGAGCCAGCCGAGGGCCACCCCGGTGAGAGCCACGTGCCCGATACCGTCGCCCATGAGGGCCATGCCGCGTTGGACGAGGTAGCTGCCCACCACCGGCGCCGCCAACCCCACGAGTACCGCTACCAGCAGGGAACGCATCATGAGGGGCGAGGAAAGAATATCTGCGATCATTGCACCACTCCCCCGTGAACGTAGCCATCTGATACCTGGATATCGCGGTGCACCAGGTGAGCGAGTTCCCCGCGTTCGTGGAGCACCATCACGAGGGTGAGCCCCGCGCCGTGCAGGCGGGTGAGGATATCGGCCAGATCGGCGCGGGCGCGGGCATCGATCCCGGCCAGCGGTTCGTCAAGCACCAGTAGATCGGGGCGGCGCACCAGCGCGCGGGCGATCATGACGCGGTGCTGCTGGCCGCCGGAAAAGACCCGTACCGGATCCTGGGCGCGATCTTCCAGTCCCACCGCCGCGAGGGCGTCATAGGCTGCGGCGCGGGCCGCTTTCCCCTTATCCGCGAAAAGGTGACGCCCGGATAGTAAGCCGGAGCGCACAACTTCCAGCGCGGTGGCAGGCAGATTGCCGGCGTGCACCATCGACTGGGGCACGTAGCCCACCCGGTGCCAGGGCACCTGGCGCGGGCGCGCGGTATCCGCCCCGAAAATTTGCGCGGTTCCGGTGTGGGCAACGACGCCGAGAAGCCCCTTGACGAGGGTGGATTTACCCGAGCCATTGGGCCCGAAGATCCCCACCGATTCCCCGGCCGCGATCTCCAGGTGGGCCGAATGCACGATCTCGCGCCCGCCCAGGGTAATACACAGGTCGCGGGCAAGGAGGGCCGGGGGAAGCGTAGGCTGCGCCGGGGCCTGGCCCGCAACGGATATCGCGCCCGTGCCGGGTGCCGGGGACGGACTTACTGGCACTGCAATCCCTCACGCAGGTGGGCGAGGTTGGTATCCATAATGCTCAGGTAACCTGCGCCATCCGGATCGGATTCCGCGGTGCTCAGCGAGGAGAGTTGCGCGCCGGTTTCCGCGGCGATGGCCTCGGCGGTTTTCGCGGGGCTATTTACTTCCGCGAAGATGGTGCGGGTCCCGGTTTCCGCCATAATGCGTTTCACTTCGGAAATATCGAGCGGGGAGGGATCCTGATCCGGGTCAATCCCCGAGATTCCCACCTGGACGAGGTTATAACGGTCCGTGAGGTAACCGAAAGCCGCGTGGGAGGACACCACGGTAGTAGTAGCGCACTGGGCGAGACCCGTGGAATAGCGCGAATTGAGATCGGATAGCTCGTTCTTGAGGCGCGCGAAATTTGCCTCGAAATCAGCGCGATGCTCCGGGTCCATGGAGGAAAGCGACGCCGTGATGGCTTCGCCTACGTCCCGCATCCGCACCGGATCAAGCCAAAAATGCGGATCCAGAACGCGCCCGGCTTCGGTAGCTTCATCCCCGTGATTATCGGCTAGACCGCGGTGGTGAACCAGCTTGGCGGCATCGGCCAGATTGACAGCGTTACCACCCCCAATGGTGGAAATCGCCGCATCGAGGGAGGGCTGGAATCCGGCGACGTAGAAGATGACGTCCGTGGCTTCCAGTTCCGCGACCTGCTTCGGGGAGAACTCGTAGTCATGGGGTTCCACATTGGTGGGGGTGGCGGAGGTGACCTCCACGTAATCCCCGCCGATCTGTTCAGCGAGCCACCGGATCGGGGTGAACGATGCCGTCACACCAATGCGCGCGGTATCCGCGCTCGGTGCAGCTGCGGAGCTTGCGGCGCTATCCGCGGGCGAGGTGGAGGATGGCTGGCAGCCGGCCAGCAGCGCGGTGGATCCCAGCAGCGCTGTGCATCCGAGCAGCGCCACCATACGAGTCAAAGTTTTCTTCACCCGGCCAGTCTACCCAACGCGAACTAGACCAAGCAGTTACGCCCGAGGAGCACCTTGAGATCGGAGAAGAAACGCGCTTCGGGTTTAACATAAAATTCTTGGCCCACCTGCACCACCGAGGTGCGGCCGGGGCGCTGGATATGGAGCCGCACCGGGGCACTCCCCGGGTAGAGCTGCAGCAACTCGCTGAGCTGCCCGAGCAGATCGCGGGTGCACATGCGCTCCGCCAGCTGAACGTCCACGGGCGAATCCGGGAGCAGGTCACCGCTGGGAATTTTCATATCCTGTGCGGAGAGCTGAATATTGCCATCACGATCCGAGACGCGCGCGGTAATAATGGCTACCTGATCCGGGGCGAGCAGCCCGGCCACGGTCTGGTAGGTGGCCGGGAAGAAGTTGATCTCCGTACTGCCCGTCATATCCTCCAGAACAATCGTCGCCCACATCTTCCCGTTTTTCTTGGAGATGCGCGGCTGGACAGCTGTCACGAGTCCGGCCAAGGTCACAGTCCGCCCGTCCGTTGCGGCGTCGTCGTCCAAAAGACGCACCACCGTGGTATCGGCCGCGCGATCCAAAATATGTTCCATGCCGGAGAGCGGGTGGTCGGAAACATACAGGCCGAGCATATCGCGCTCGAGGTTGAGCTTTTCGCGTTTATCCCATTCGGGCAGCTCGGGGATATCGACCTCCACCCCGCCGGCGATTTCCGAACCGCCGAACAAATCGAACTGCCCCACCGCTTCATTCTTCTTCAGGGCGACGACGGCATCCACCGCTTCCGCGACTTTGGAGAGCAAGGCGCGGCGGGTATAGCCCATGGAATCGAAAGCCCCGGCGCGCACGAGGCATTCCACGCTGCGCTTATTGAGGACCTCGAGAGGAACCTTATCGAGGAAGTCCTGGAAAGAAGTGAAGGCACCCTTTTCTTCGCGGGCGCTAATAATGCCGTCCACGACTTTCGCGCCCACGTTGCGCACCGCGGACAGCCCAAAGCGGATCTCCTCCCCCACGGCGGAGAAATTCGCCAGGGATTCGTTCACATCGGGGACGAGCACCCGGATGCCCATGCGACGGGCTTCCCCGAGGTAGACCGCCATTTTGTCTTTATTGTCTTTGCGGGAGGTGAGGAGGGCCGCCATGTATTCCACCGGGTAGTGGGCTTTCAGGTAGGCCGTCCAGTAGGAGATCACGCCGTAGCAGGCCGAATGGGACTTATTGAACGCGTAGGACGCGAAGGGCTCCATGGTGCCCCACAGGGTTTTCACCGCGTCCTTGCTAAAGCCCTGGGCCACCATCCCGGCTTCGAAATCGACGTACATCTTATCCATGACGTCTTTTTTCTTCTTACCCATGGCTTTACGCAGTGAATCTGCCTGGCCCATGGTGAAACCGGCCACCGTCCGGGCGATCTGCATGATCTGTTCCTGGTAGACGATCAGGCCGTAGGTGGGGGCCAGAATCGGCTCGAGGATCTCCTCCAGTTCGGGATGGATTGCCTCGATTTTCTGCAGGCCGTTCTTGCGCAGCGCGTAATTGGTATGGGAGTTCATCCCCATGGGGCCGGGGCGGTAGAGCGCGGACACCGCGGAAATGTCCTCGAAGTTGGTGGGTTTCATCTGCTTGAGCAGCGTGCGCATCCCCGAACCATCCAGCTGGAAAATACCGAGGGTATCTGCATGCTGGAGCAGCTCGAAGGTGCGCTCATCATCGAGGGGAACATTATCGATATCGAGCGGCTCTTTATTATTCGCCACGATATTTTCCAGGGCGTCCTCAATCGTGGTGAGATTGGACAGCCCTAGGAAGTCCATTTTGAGGATGCCAAGGTCCTCGCATTCGGGGTATTCGAATTGGGTGATGACCGCACCGTCAGCCGGACGTTTCATCACCGGGATAACATCGGTGAGCGGGACCGAGGACATAAGGATGGCGCAGGCGTGCACACCCCACTGGCGGGTGAGCCCTTCGATGCCTTGGGCCAGGTCGAAAACACGTTTGGCATCCACATCGGTGGAGACCATATCGCGGAATTCCCCGGCTTCCATATAGCGGGAATTCTTTTCATCAAAAACGCCGGAGAGCGGGATGTCTTTGCCCATGACCGAGGGCGGGAGGGCCTTGGTGAGGCGTTCGCCCATCTCGAAGGGGTAACCGAGCACCCGGGAGGCGTCCTTGAGGGCCTGCTTCGTTTTAATGGTGCCGAAGGTGACCACCTGGGAGACTTTGTCATGCCCGTATTTATCTTCAACGTACGCGATGACTTCCCCGCGGCGCCGTTCATCGAAATCCACGTCAATATCAGGCATAGATACGCGTTCCGGGTTGAGGAAACGTTCGAAGAGGAGGCCGTGTTCGATGGGATCCAATTCGGTGATATGCAGCGCGTAGGCCACCATGGAACCGGCCCCGGAGCCACGCCCCGGGCCCACCCGGATGCCATTGCGTTTGGCCCACAGAATGTAATCGGACACCACGAGGAAGTAGCCGGGGAAGCCCATCTGGACGATGACCTCCACCTCGTAATTGGCGCGCTGGCGCACATGATCGGGAATATGCTCCCCATAGCGCGAATGCAAGCCGCGTTCCACTTCTTTAATGAACCAGGAGGTGATGTCCTCCCCTGCGGGAACCGGGAATACCGGCATGTAATTAGCGCCTTCGGCGGCGGTGGTGAAGGAGATATTGCAGCGTTCGGCCACCAGCAGGGTGTTTTCCATGGCTCCGGGTAGGTCCCCGAAGAGACGGTACATTTCTTCGGTGGAACGCAGGTGGTAGCCGTGGCCATCGAATTTGAAACGGTTGGGATCCTGGAGGGTGGAACCGGAGTTAATGCAGAGCATGGCATCCTGGACGGAATGATCCTCCGCGCGCACATAATGCGAATCATTGGTGGCCAGCAGCGGCGCATTGATTTTCTTAGCGAGATCCAGCAGATCATTGCGGGTGCGCCGCTCGATTTCATTATCGTGGTCCATGATTTCCACGAAATAGTTTTCTTTACCGAAGATCTCCTGCATCCGCCCGGCGGCTTCCAGAGCTTCGGCGTGCTGCCCCAGCCGCAGCCGGGTTTGCACCTCCCCGGAGGGGCAACCGGCGGTGCCGATGAGACCTTCGTGCAGCTCCTCGAGAAGCTCGATATCCATGCGGGGCCATTTGCCCATCTGGCCTTCCAGCGAGGCGCGCGAATCAAGCCGGAAAAGGTTATGCATCCCGGTGTTATTGATGGCCAGCAGCGTCATATGGGTATAGGCTCCGCGCGCGGACACATCGTCGCTGCGCTGCGATTCATCCCCCCACAGCACCCGGTTGCTGGAGTAGCGCGAGGTACCCGGAGTCATATATGCTTCCACCCCGATAATCGGCTTGATACCCGCGTCCTTACAGGCCCGGTAAAACTCATAGGCGCCGAAGCAGTAGCCGTGGTCAGTAATGGCCAACGCACTTTGATGTTGGGCAACGGCCTGCGCTACCAACGGCTTGATTTTCGCGGCCCCGTCCAGCAGGGAGTATTCGGTATGGGTGTGGAGGTGAACGAAATCTGAGGGAGCGGCCATGGGGCCTAGTCTATCCAGCGCTCACTATCCGCGCCATTTCCCGGTGCCAGATGCGCGCGTCCAGGAAGGGTGCGCGGGCGGTGAGTTCGTAGCCGAGGGCCCGGTAGAAGCCGATTTTGTCCTCTTGGGCATCGAGGACAATTCGCACCTGCCCGGCGTGTCCAAATTCGCGCAGTGCCACCTGGGCCGCGGCCTCGCACAGGAAGCGCCCTATGCCCAGGCCGCGGGCGGAAGGGCGCACGCAGACCCGCCCCAGGTGTACGACGCCCTCCGTGGTTGCGTAAACCCGTGCCGCACCTAATGCTTCACCCGCATTATTCTCGACGACGACGTGGTGGGCACGTTCGTCTATGTCGTCAAGTTCTTCTTCCAGCAGCACGCCCTGCTCCCCGCAGAAGACCTCGATGCGGATAGCGCGGGCCCGTTCCAGGTCTCCCTCGAGCCAGCGCAGCTGCGCCGTCGTCATGAAAAAACTCCCGCGCGCATGCGCTCGAGAGCGGTGGCGAGGTCTTCCGGGTAGGGTGCCTCGAATTCGCGCCAGGTGCCGTCCGGATGTTCGAAGCCGAGGTGAGTGGCGTGCAGCCACTGGCGGGTCAGGCCGAGCGTTTCACTCAGCCCCGGATCGGCCCCGTAGGTAGCATCGCCTACGCAGGGGTGGCCGAGGGCGGACATATGCACCCGAATCTGGTGGGTACGCCCCGTTTCCAGGTGAACCTGGAGGAGGCTGCCTCCGGCCATCGCTTCCAGGGTGTCGTAGTGCGTAATGGAGTGGCGCCCGTCTGAGCGCACTCCCATTTTCCACTGGTGGCGCGGATCGCGCCCGATGGGTGCGTCCACGGTGCCGGAAAGCGGGTCGGGATGCCCCTGAACGAGGGCATGATAGATCTTTTCAGGAACACGATTGCGGAACTCGTCCTTGAGCAGCACGTAGGCACGTTCCGATTTAGCCACCACCATGCACCCGGAGGTTCCCACATCTAGGCGATGCACAATCCCCTTGCGTTCGGCCGGGCCGTAGGCGGAGAGCTGCACCCCGGCGTTCATGAGGGCGCCCAGCACGTCCGGGCCGGTGAAGTTGAGCGAAGGGTGGGCTGCCAGGCCGGCCGGTTTATCCACCACCACCAGATCGGCATCTTCGTAGAGGATGGGGATGGGGATATCTCCCCCGCGCGGGGCAACGGTGCGCGGGGTAGGAATATCGATTTCCAGGATGCTCTGCGCGCGTAGCCGCACTGATTTCGGCACTGGGTTGCCGTCCAAGAGCACATCTCCAGCATCGATCAGGCGCTGCACTTCGGCTCGGGACAAGCCGGTCAGGCGCGCGATAGCGGCATCAATACGTACGTCGGTGAATTCTTCCGTGACCGGATAGGTCCGCCACATGCTAGTCGCCTCGCTCGGAGCCGCCCGGCGCGGGCACAGAATCTGATGGATGCACCGTATCTGCCAACTGGGAGAGCGGAAGCGCAGCGGTATCCGGAGTCGCGCCTGAGTCCGCGGATCCCGCAGCTGCGCCGTCGTTCATCAAGAACGCGACGACGATCATGATCACAGCCCCGGCCACCAGCGCAATATCGGCCACGTTTCCCACGAACCAGTCGAAGTAGGCGATGAAATCGACCACGTGCCCGGCGAAACCGCCCGGTTCGAAGAAAATGCGGTCGATGAGGTTGCCGGCCGCGCCACCCCACATGAGGGCAAGACCGACACCGATCCACCGGTGGCGTACCCGCGCCGCGAGAGCTGGGAAGACCGCAAGCACCACAACAAGCGCGATGACGGTAATAACGCGGGTGGAATTTGCCCCCAGTGAGAATGCTGCACCCGGGTTAAAGACCAGGTGCAGCCCGAGGGCATCCCCCACAATGGCGATGCGCTCCGTTTGGCTGAGGTTAGCGATGGCCCACTGCTTCGTGAGTTGGTCGATGGCCACCACGGCCAGCACCCCCACGAGGATGAGGAACCACGAGGTGCTTCGCCTCACCATACGCACTAGTTACGAGCTTCGGGTTCCTGCGCGCCAGAATCGACGTTGGCGAGCAGCGTCTCCAGGTAGCTGTGCAGGCGCGTGCGGTAATCGCGCTCGAAGTCACGCAGCTCGGAGATCTTGCGCTCCACCAGGCCACGTTCCTGCTCCAGCTGGGCAAGGGTACGGTTGGACTGGGCTTCGGCATCCTCGATGATCTTGGCACTGCGGGTTTCCGCATCCTGGATCTTCTGAGCCTTCTCGGTTTCACCGCGGGCCACGAGTTCTTCGTAGGTCTGCTGTGCCATCTGAAGCACGGCGGCGGCCTGTTCCCCAACGGTGCCGGTGGGCTGAGCGAAGGACGCGGTGGTTGTGGCCTGGTCCGGCGCTGCGGGTTCTTCACCCGAACCGTTCTGGAGTTCGGTCACGCGCGCTTCGGCGACGGTGGCGCGATTCTCCGCTTCCTGGAGCTGCTTCGACAAATCGACGATGGTTTCGTAGATCGCGTCAAGGAATTCGTCGACCTGTACCTCGTCGTAACCGGTCTCCGCGGTTTCCGGGCGCTTAAAGCGGACATCCATGACATCCTGTGCCGTGAGCATTGCCATTTCTCACCTCAAGTAGTGTAACGAAACTGTGTTAAGAGCACGTAGCTGTGTTATGAGCACACGGCTCTCGGATAAAGCCTACCTCATCTGGGCGAACTACGAGACAAAGATACGTAAAATTATCCCATTGAGGATTTGAAGCACGATAAAAACAACGATGAAACCGATGTCAATCGCAATGCCTCCCAGCCGCAAGGGCGGGATGATTTTGCGCACCAGATTGAGAATCGGATCCGTGAGTGCGTAGACGATATTAACGATAACGAGAAGGGCGCCACTGGGGCGCCAATCACGCGCCGCAATAGTCACCAGATCAATAATCACCCGCGCGAGCAGCACCAAAAGATAGATGCTGATGAGGGTGGAAAGAATGATTCCAAGTACTGCCATTAGAACGAATCGCGCGACTCCGGGCGCTGGTTTTCCATGCGAACGGTACGCGGGGTCATGAGCAGGACGTCCGCGGAAATCTTATTGAGATCCCCGTGTAGCCCGAAGCAGATTCCGGTGGCGAAATCGACAATGCGATTGCGTGCAACGTCGTCGGCTTCCGCCAGGTTGATAATGACGGGCAGGCCGTCGCGGAATTGTTCGGCGAAGCCCCGCACCTCGGTGAAGGAACGCGGCTTAGCGGTGATGATGCGGGCGATATCCACGGGCTGTTCCACAGCGTGAATTTCGCTGACGGGGCTTTCCGCTTCGGCCTCGTAATCATCTTCGTAGTAATCGGCGTCGTCCTGGTAATCCAGGTACTCGTCGTCGTTAAGCGTTGCCTTGGAGACAAAACGCTGGAACATTCCCATAGCAGCCAACCCTTCTCGCTGTTCTCGTTTTACGTTAGGCGACGCGCCCGGCCTTGTCAGCACGGCGCGCCGCTGGGGCGTTGCAGTCCACCGCGAGCACGCCGGCGAAGCGGCCGGTGCGCGATGCACGTCGGTAAGAATAAAAATCTGGATCTTCGCGGGTGCACCGAGGACTGACATGGATCTCAGACACACCGACGGCGCGCAGCTGGGCAGTGAGCCCGGCCGCAATATCAAGGGAAGGTGTGCCCCAGGCGGTGCGCCCGGCAGCTTCCGGAACGCGTGCGGCAACGCTGGCCCGGAGTTCCTCAGGTACCTCGTAGCAGCGTCCGCAAATGGACGGGCCCAGGTAGGCGATAAGGCGCTCCGGCCCGAGAGAGCGCGCGGCGGCCGGCCCGATACCAGCCTCCAGCCCGCGTCGACCCACGTGCACCGCAGCTCCGGCGGGGCGATCACGTGCCACCAGGAGCAATGGGAGGCAATCGGCCACCATGACCACCGCTGCAGCACCCATCGGTACCTGTGCGGCGCCCGAGCTAAGCGGGATGTCAATGAGGAGGCCGTCGGTGCCGGGGGCCACGAAGGTACCGGCGGAAGTCAGAACGCCAGCATCTTCAAGGTGGTCCCCGTGCACCTGGTCCATATAGACGGGGCGCTGCCCGATTTGCTCTGCCAGGAGAGCCCGGTTACGCTCCACGGCGGCGGGGTCATCCCCGACGTGGTGGGCCACATTGAGGCCCGCAAAAGGAGCACGGGATACCCCACCGGCACGGGATGTGAATCCCGCCCGGATGCGGCCACCGGGCACGGAGATATCCGCTACCCACTCCACCAGAGCGTTACGAGTCATTGCTGCCTGAGGTTTCCTATACGCTGTGTTTCCCTGAAGTCCCTTGAGTCCCCTTGTACTCCTTTTAGTTTTCCTCGAAAAGGAAGGAGGGGATATCCAGATCGGAACGCTGAGGTTCTTCCACCCGCGGGGGGATAGCACGGTGGGTTCCCGGGCGCTGCGGTGCTGCCTGCGCTTCGGGCTGGGCCGCCGGATAGGCCGGGCTGGCCACCGGGTGGGCCGGGCTGGCCACCGCTTCAACTTCCGGTTCGGGTTCCGCCGGGGCCAGATCTTCGATCGGCTCGACGGTATCGTGACCGGCGGGTACGCCGTCCATCTGCAGCAGGTGATCACGTGCCTCATCAAAGCCCGCGGCGATAACGGTCACGCGCACCTCATCACCGAGGGATTCGTCAATAATCTGACCAACGATAATATTCGCGTTCGGATCCACCGCTTCCTTGACCATCTTGGAAGCGGAGGCGAGCTCCTTCATACCGAAGTCCGCGCCGGCCAGGAAGGAAATAAGCACACCGTGCGCCCCGTCAATGGAGGCTTCCAGCAGCGGGGAGGAGATGGCGCTTTCAGTAGCGCGCACCGCCCGATCTTCCCCGGAGGCCGAGCCGATACCCATGAGCGCGGTACCCGCATCCTTCATAATGGCCTTGACGTCCGCGAAGTCGAGGTTGACCAGGCCCGGAATGGTAATGAGATCCGAAATTCCCTTGACGCCCGAGCGTAGCACCTCATCGGCGAGGTGGTAGGCCTCAATAATGGTGAGGTCTTCTTCGGCGATCTCCAGCAGGCGATCATTGGGGATAACGATGAGAGTATCCACGGCTTGGCGCAGTTCCGCGATACCCATGGAGGCATTATTAGCGCGCTGGGCACCTTCAAATTCAAAGGGACGGGTAACGACGCCGACGGTCAGCGCTCCCAGATCCCGAGCCACCTTGGCAACAACGGGGGCGGCACCGGTGCCGGTTCCCCCGCCTTCACCCGCGGTGACGAACACCATATCCGCACCTTCGAGGGCGCTTTGGATAACTTCCACATTTTCTTCCGCGGCACGCTTACCCACCGAGGGATCCGCACCCGCACCCAGGCCCTTGGACACCTCGCGCCCAATATCAAGTTTGGTTTCCGCTTCGGATTTCACCAGGGACTGTCCGTCGGTATTAACGGCAATAAATTCCACACCGGCAAGTCCGTCTTGAATCATGCGGTCAACAGCGTTGACGCCGCCCCCGCCGACCCCGATGACTTTGATATTGGCGGCGTTATTGACTACGGCCATGAGCTTTCCTCCCGAACCTCAAGTAAAACTTGAGGTTTTTCGTTCCTGACTTCGCGGAAAAGATAGTAGGTGAATGACAACGGTGCAATTCCCCGCGCTGGTGTGTTGCGAAGTGATCTGCGCTACGGTGTGGAAATCCGGTCGAACGGTCCGGTAATCGCGCAGAACGGTGCGGAAATTACGTAGAGCGGTGCGGCGGTGGTCTGCATCGGTGCGATAACCGGTTCAGGATTAATGAACGACGACGGCCGTAGGCTCTGACACGTCGTACACCTGGCCGGGGACGGTGATAACGGTGGCCAGTGCTGCCGCCTTGAGGTCCGAGCGTTGGGCATCGCCCCAGATCACCTTCTGCCCGGAGTTGAGATCGAGTCCTACCCGCCCGCTATCGCTCACCGATACCCCGGCTACCTGAGCGCGCACATCCTCCTTCAGGCTGGAGAGTACATCGAGGGCGATGCGAATACCCGGACCGTCGTTCCCATCCTCGGAGCGGGTGGCCGGCCCAGGTGTGAGGCTTACTCGCGGGAGTTTTGCTTCCACCTCGGGGAGAACCGGGAAACTCACGCCGTCCCGATCCATGGCGGAGCATGATCCTCTGTCCACCAGGCAGGCTACCGGCTCACGTACGGTGAGGGTAACCTCCAGTCCGTGGAAGTAGCTGCGGCGTAGCTGCGCTTCCTTGACGGCTGGGAATTGCTCGCTTAGGTCGGTGGCAAGAGCTTCGGTATCCAGGCGTGGGAGCGGGGTTCCTGACCGTTCAGCGAGGGCTGCGGTGATGTCTTCCGCCGTCACCGCAGTGTTCGCGGGGATACCCGAGACGGTAATATCACTGGCACGCAAGGCCAGCAGCGGGCTGAAGAAAATTACCCAGGCCAGGGCGGCGAACGCGGCAAGTCCCGCACCGGCCACCCCGACGCGCCGCCAGCGCACCCGGCGTTTCTCGGAGGCTTTCTCTTCGAGGCGCTCATCCAGAGAAACCGTGGTGGTACTCGCAAGGTCGGCTAGCGGGGCATCACCGTCGTCGTATATCACCGGAGCGGTGGTAGCGGTGGGAACGTAGGTGATCTCCGCGTGCGGATTAATATCGCGCGCGGAGCGACGCCGGGATGGTTCTTTCACCGCACCGTCCCCTCCCCCAGCGCCGCCAGTATTTCGGGTCCCAGTGCCGTCACGTCGCCGGCCCCCATGGTGAGGAGCAGATCCCCAGGCTTCGCGCTTTTCGCGAGCGCCCGGGCAGCCTCGTGTTTATCGGCAATAAAATGCCCAGCGCTTCCCATGCGGGAAGTAATCATATCGCCCTCGATACCATCGAACGGCGTTTCGCGGGCTCCGTATACGGCGGTGACAATGGCGGTATCGGCCAGCTTGAGGGCGGTGGCGAAACGGTCCGCAAAATTGCGGGTGCGCGAATACAGGTGCGGCTGGAAAAGGACGCGCACGCTCCCCTCCCCGGCCTCGGTGCGGGCGGCGCGCAAGGTAGCCTCCACTTCGGTGGGATGGTGAGCGTAATCATCGAAGAGACGGACTCCCCCGACCTCACCGCGCAGCTCGAAACGCCGCCCCGTCCCCGTAAAAGTCTCCAGACCGCGGGCCATATCGGCCAGGCTCACGCCCAGTTCTAGACCTGCGGCTGCCGCTCCGGCCGCGTTGAGTTCGTTATGGGATCCGGGGACCTGGAGGGAGAGCGGCGCGCGGCTTTCCCCGCACCGTAACGCCCTGTTCTCGAGAGCCACGTGGGCTTCCGCGCCAGGGAGCGGTGCGCCCCGCCCGTAACTAACCACCCGAATACCTTCGTTTACCGCTTGAGCACCCAGGCGGGCTGCACCGGCGTCGTCGCCGCAAACAATGAGGAGCCCGCCGGGGACGATGCAGCGCGCGAATTCCGCGAAGGCCTCTTCAAAAGCTTCCCGGCTACCGTAATGGTCGAGATGATCGGGTTCGACGTTAGTGACCAAGGCGATACGGGGCCGGTAGTTGAGGAAGGAAGCATCGGATTCATCGGCTTCGGCAACGAGGACCTTCCCGGTGCCCAGATGCCCTCCGGAGCCGTGCCCGCGTACGCTCCCGCCGATAGCCCAGGACGGTGCCTGGCCCGCTTCATCCAGTGCCACCGCCAGCATTGCCGACGTGGTGGTTTTTCCGTGTGCGCCGGCCACGGCTACAAAATCGCGGTTCCCGCTCGCGAGGGCGAGGGCTTGGGAACGGTGGATGACGCGGGCACCAAGCTGGCGGGCCCGCGCAAGTTCCGGGTTATCTTCCCGGATGGCGGAGGAGACCGCCACGAGGGTGTCGGCGCTGAGGCGCTCCGGTTCCGTTCCGATCCACAGGGTGATGCCGGAATCCGCCAGGCGCTCCGTGGTAGCCGAGGCGCGGGCGTCGGAGCCGGTCACGGTCCAGCCTTCGGCATGCAGCAGATCGGCGATCACGCTCATGCCTGCCCCGCCGATGCCGATGAGATGGATATGTGTCACCTGAGAACCTCCTCAATAAGATCAGCGAGCCGGGCCGCGCCGTCAGCCGGACAGATAGCGCGCGAGGCCTGGGCCATGCGGGTGCGGGTGGATGCGTCGGTGACGATGTCCAATACGGTGCCCACCGAGTCTGCGGTGAACTGGGCATTGGGGATGAGCAGCGCTCCACCGGCAGCCACAACGTCCGCGGCGTTGCGCGCCTGTTCACCGTTCCCAATGGGGAGCGGAACGAAAACGGCGGGGAGCCCTAAGGCGGATACTTCCGCCACGGTGCCGGCTCCGGCGCGGCACACCACGGTATCGGCCACCGCGTAGGCAAGTTCCATTTCTTCCAGATATTCGAGCACGTGGTAGCTGGGGATGGTAGCGGCGGTGCGCTGGGCCTCGGCGGCTTTGCCTCGCCCGGTGAGGTGAAGTACCTGCACGCCAGCCGCGGCGCAGCGGGAGGCGGCGGCGGTCATCACGTCATTGAGGTGAGCAGCGCCCAGGGAACCCCCGGTGACCACCAGGGTAGGTACCAGCGGGTCTAATCCGAGGCGCGCCGCGGCGGCGGTGCGCGCCTCCGCTCTATCTGCACCGGCAAGGGCAGCGATGGCGGGGCGTAGCGGCAGCCCGACGGTGCGGGTGATGCCGCGCGCGGCGCGCAGCGGCGTGGAGGGGAAGGTGAGGGCGACGGCGGCCGCGCCCCGTGCCCCAAGTTTATTGGCGAGGCCCGGCAGTGCGTTTTGTTCGTGCACCACCACCGGGATGCCGGCGCGGCGCGCAGCGGCGTAGACGGGGGTGGAGGCGAAACCACCGAAGCCGACCGCCAGCTCGGCATCGACACCGGTGAGAATACGGCGTGCTTGGCGTATCGCCCGCGGGAAAGCCACGGGGAAACGTAACGCATCTTTATCGGGACGGCGCGGGAACGGTGCGCGTTCCACGGTAGCAAAATCGAAACCGCTGGCGGGAACAAGGTCTTTTTCCATGCCGGTCGCGGTGCCGACCACGAGGATACTGTGCCCGCGTCCGGCGAGTTCATGAGCGGTGGCCAGTAGCGGATTGACGTGCCCGGCGGTTCCCCCGCCGGCGAGCACTAGTGTCACGAGGTCCTCCTGATAACTGCGCGCACCCTGCCCGCGAGCGAGCTGGAGCGCCGGAATGATTCTTTCACGCCCGGAACCGCCAGGGCTGCCGCCACGCAGACTCCCACCGCCATGAGGCAGGAGATGACGGAGGAGCCGCCCTGGCTCATGAAAGGTAGCGGCACCCCAAAAACGGGCAGCAGGCCGGTGACGACGAACATATTTGCTACGGCCTGTCCGCATAGCCACAGTGCGGCACCCCCGGCAACGAAACGCCCGAAACGGTGCGGGTGGTACATGCAGATGGTGAGGAGAGCATAGCCGATTGTGCCGAGAAGAACGATGACGACGGCGCATCCGAAGAACCCAAGTTCTTCTCCCACCACGGCGAAGATGAAATCGGTATGTGCTTCGGCGAGGTTCCCGGGCCATTTTTCAATTCCGGTACCCAGGCCGGAGCCGCCCGGCCCCCCGGAACCGAAAGCCCAGAGCGCGTAATCGGCCTGGGAGGGTGTTTGCCCGGTGGGAAGGGTGAAGAGGTTCTCGAAGAAGTCCTGGATGCGGGTGATGCGCGAGCGGCTTGAAAAAATAAGAACGACGACGAGGAAGAAACCCAAGGCTCCACTGATAAGGAAATAGCGCCCCGGGAAACCCGCCATCCAGAACATTCCCACTCCAATGAGGAGGAAGATGAGGGCGGTTCCCATATCGCCACCCACGAGCACCGCGCCGATGGCCGCGCCGGTAATGCCAATCGGGATGCTCCAGTCGGAAAGCTGGAAGTGGGCGCCTTGCACCATGCGCCCGAGCACCGCGGCCAGGGCCACCACCATGGCGAGTTTGAGAAATTCCGAGGGTTGGAGCCGGATAGGGCCGAAGGCAATCCAGTTGCGATTGCCGGCAACGGAGGCACCCAGCGGGGTGAGCACGAGGAGCTGCAAAAGTATCCCGAAGCCGAGGGCCAGGCCCCATAGGCGCTGGAAAACAGCGAGGGGAATACGGGCGCAGATCACCGCCAAGATGGTGCCAATAGCAGCGTAAGCCATCTGCAAGTAAGCCGAGCGGAACAGGTTGGGGCCGTCTTCGTATTCGGCTCGCACCGCCCCGGGGGTAATGGCAGAAAACACCATGAGGAGCCCGAGGAGAGTGAGGATCGCAGTGGCTACCACGAGAAGGAGCATGGAACGGTGCATGACATTGCGCACGCGTTCCTCCGGGATACTCGGGGCCTGCGGGTTCTCGATCCGATCACGCATGCCGTGTCCCCGTGGAGCTATCCTGTGCACCGTTGTCTCGCGCCGTTCCCTCCGCTGGGGTACCGTCCCCTGCCAAGGAGCCGCTCTCCGACGAGGCGCCGCCCGCTGGCGGTGCCGGTAGGGCTCGCACGGCCGCGGCGAAACGATCACCGCGATCCGCGTAAGACGTGAATTGATCCATGGAGGCACTGGCGGGGGCAAGCATGACGGTGTCCCCCGCTTGGGCGTAGCGCGAAGCGGCCAGCACCGCACGTGCCATCGGTTCGGAGGCAGCCGGGTCAATATAGGTGACCGGAAGATTTGCTCCGTCCAAAGCCGCGTACCAGGGTTCTTGGTTGATGCCAATAACGACGACGGCGCGCAGCCTGTCCCGCACCTGCGCCACGAGGGATTCAAAGCGGGCACCTTTGGGTTGCCCGCCCACGATCCATACACAGCTACCCTCAGCCAGTGCGGACACGGAAGCGAGTGCGGCATGGGCATTGGTGGCCTTGGAATCATCCACGTAGCGCACCCCGGCCCGTTCGCTCACCGTTTCGATCCGGTGGTGGCCCGGCCGCATATGCTGAAGGCCGGCGCGTACCACCTCCGCGGGAATATCGATGGCACGGGTGAGAGCCACGGCGGCCAGGGAGTCCCAGATAAGGTGGCGCGGAAGCGCCGCGGCGGCAGGAGCCAGCTGGGCGACGTCGTTCAAAGAAGCAATCTCCACGGCGCTACTCCACCGTTGCTTCCCGTACGCACGGTCCACGATAAGGCCGTCCACGATGCCGATCTGGCCGACGGCAGGAATGCCGGTAGCGATGCCGATGGCCCGAGCACCTTCGCACACATCCGCGTTATCGACCATAGTTTGGACAGCGCTATCGCCCACCGGGTACACCGCAGCGGTGCGCACATGCTCGTAAATGCGGGCTTTTGCGGCGGCGTAGGCGGCACGGCTACCGTGCCACTCGAGGTGGTCGTCGGCAATATTGAGGCAGATGCTGGCAGCCGGTTCCATGGTGTGGGTGGTGCGCAGCTGGAAGGAAGATAGCTCCAAAGCAAAGGCCTGCGGAGCATCCGGGCCGGTGGCGCTCACGGCAGTAACGGCGGGATTACCGACGTTCCCGATGGGTTCGCCACCCAGGTGCGCAGCCCGCAAAATATGAGCCGCCATCGTCACCGTGGTGGTCTTCCCATTGGTGCCGGTCACGGCAAGCCACGGGGCGGCGTTCCCGGTGCCGTCGTGCGCGCGCAGGCGCCAAGCAAGTTCGATTTCGGACCACAGCTCAATACCGTTGTCAGCGGCTGCGGAAAAAAGCGGGCCGATTTCGGGAATGGCGGGAGCGGGGATGATGACGTCGGGCCGCCAGGCCAGCACTTTGCGCGCCAGTTCGGCCGGGGTTGGGTCGCTCCCTCCGGTGTCCACCGGGAGTGCGGTGACCGCCCCAAGTTTGGTGATATCTGCGTCCCACACGCTCACACGCGCCTCGGTGAGCTCGGTCAGCGCCCGCGCGCAGGCCCGCCCTGATTTCCCTAAACCGACGACGGCGATACGGCGCCCTGCCAGCTCCGCCGCACCCGGATGTTGCCACTCACTCATCTTTGCATCAACCACTCAGCGTAAAAAATACCCAGGGCGATAAAACCGCACAGGGCTTGGATTACCCAGAAGCGCACCACAACCGTGACTTCGTTCCACCCTTTGAGTTCGAAATGGTGGTGGATCGGTGCCATACGGAATACCCGTTTTCGGGTCATTTTGAAAACACCCACCTGGATAACGTCGGAGATGACTTCCAGGAGATAGAGCCCGCCGATGAGTACGGCGAGGAATTCGGTGTGGGTGTAGATAGACATTCCCGCGAAGACCCCACCCAGGGCGAGGGAGCCGGTATCCCCCATGAAGATCTGGGCCGGCGAGGTATTCCACCAGAGGAATCCGATAAGTGCCCCGACAAGGGCCACCGCGATGATATTGAGATCGCGCGGGTCGCGGATGGGATAGCACCCGGGTGCGGCATCAACGAGACCGTAGCAAGGGTGGTTGCTTTGCCACATCGTAATAAGAGTGTAAACCCCGAAAGCGATGATGGAGGCACCGGTGGATAGGCCGTCGAGGCCGTCGGTGAGGTTCACGGCATTGGACCAGGCGGTGATGAGGAAATTCGCCCAGATAATGAAGAGGATAATGCCAACGGCAGTGCCGGCAAAGGCGAGACTCAGGCCGGTATCGCGCACGTGGGAAATACGCATTGATGCCGGAGTTCGGTTATTTTCATCCGAGAACATGAGGGAGAGCACCGCGAAGGCGACGCCAACAATCCCCAGGCCAGCGATTTTTGCCCAGGGGGTGAGGCCCAGGCTTTGTTTGCGAGAAATCTTAGTGAAATCATCGGCAAAGCCTACGCCCGCCATACCGATCATGAGTCCGAGGAGGAGGATCCCGGACATACCCGGACTGCGCCCGGCCCCGATATTGCCCACCAGGTAACCGATAACAACCGCCGCCACAATGGCAAGACCGCCCATGGTTGGTGTGCCGCGTTTGACCAGGTGCGAGGTGGGGCCATCCTGGCGGATAAATTGGCCAAATTGTTTGCGCACGAGAAAACGGATGAGAAGCGGGGTCCCGAATAGGGTGACGAGAAGCGAGACCGCAAAAGCGATAATAAGCGCGAGCACTATTCCCCCTTGAGGTGGGTGGCGATGTGCCACACACCCGAACCGTGCGAACCTTTGATGAGGAGTGCCCCATCCTCATTGAGCATATCGGAGAGCGCTGCTTCCGCTTCTTCCCACGCGCCGACGGAGCGGGCGGTGATACCGGCATCACGGGCCGCCGCCGCGAGGGCTGCCATATGAGGACCCACCGCGATAAGAAGGCTCACACCGGCCGTTTCCAGGGCCGGGAGGAGGGCGAGGTGTTCTTCCCGAGATGTCGCGCCGAGTTCAAGCATATCGCCCAGAATCGCGGCTTTGCGCCCATTCCCGAGCTGTCCGAGCGCGGCGATGCCGGCGCGCATAGAATCCGGGTTGGCATTGTAGGAGTCGTCGATAATAAGGGTCGAGCCGCGGCGGAACACATCCATACGGTGAGCGCTGGCCGGCCCACTCGACAGTCCCGCCACGATGGCGGGCAAACTCACCCCGGCAGCGGACGCGGCAGCTGCCGCCGCGAGTGCGTTCATGACTTGGTGTTCCCCCACGAGCCCGAGGCTGACCGTTGGAGCGGACGGTGTAGCGGAGGCGGATGGCGCCGACTGCACGGTCGGGGCGGAGATGGCGGAGGGTGCGAAGCTGGCTGCGCCGTCGTTCATACGGAGCGTGAAACTCGCCCGGCCGTCGCTTCCGAGGGTGATATCGGTTGCCGTCACGTCCGCCGGGTTCACGCGCCCAAAGGTGCGTACCCGACCGCTCGCAACTCGCCCGGCCATGGCGGCAACCCGCGGATCATCGGCGTTGAGGATGGCGATGCCGTCCTCGCGCAGGCCTTCCACAAGTTCTGCTTTGGCGCGCGCCACGTTCTCGATGCCGCCAAATTCGCCCAGGTGCGCGCGGGCCACCACCAGCACCACGGCGATATCCGGGGGTGCGATAGAGGTGAGGTAGGCGAGGTTGCCGATATGGTCGGCGCCCATTTCCGCCACCAGGGTGGCGGTGCTCGCGTCCACACGGAGCACCGTGAGCGGTAAGCCGATTTCGTTATTGAGTGATCCCGGTGGGGCAACCACGTTCCCACGTTCCCGGCATATCGCGGCGAGAAGATCCTTGGTGGTGGTTTTCCCAACGCTCCCGGTTACCGCGATAACCCGCAAGTCGGGGTTGAGGCGGCGGGCCAGTTCAAGATTATGCCGAGCCAGGCGTCCGAGCGCCGCGGGAATATCATCAACCACGATAATGCGCTCAGCTTCAGCGCCGCCGGCGCGGGCGGCCTGGCCATCTTCGGTGAGAATGAGGCTGGCCCCTGCCGCGCGCGCCTGGCCGCTCAGGGTATTCGCGTCCACGCGCGCGCCTTTCACGGCGGCAAATAGCGCACCGGGCGTGATGGCGCGGGTATCGATAACCGCCGCGGTGACCTCGGTATCGCACAAAGGTGCGAGCGCGGCCCCGCCGACGGCGGCGATAACCTCCGCGGAGGACATGGAAATCATTGCGTGTCTTTCTCTTCTTGCGTGTTTTTGTTGAGTACACCGCGGCTAGCGCGCTCAGCGAGCGCCGCCCGCGCTACCTCGCGGTCGTCCAGCGGAATGTTACGCCCCCCGGCCACCGGTTGATAAGTTTCGTGCCCACGCCCGGCGAGCAGCACGGTATCCTCCGCTGCCGCATCACGGATGGCGGTGCGCATGGCGGTGGCGCGATCAGCGATCTCCACGATGCGGGCGGGGCTGTGCGCGCTGCGGGCCCCGTCCAGGAGTGCGGCGCGAATCGGTGCGGGATCTTCTTCGTGCGGATCATCGTCCGTAATGTAGACGACGTCGGCCAGTTCGGCTACCGCCCGCCCCATCTCGGGGCGTTTGTCCACGTCGCGTTCCCCGGCGCTTCCGGTTACAACGATGAGCTCACCGGAGGTAGTCGGGCGCAGCGCGTTCATGGCCAGACGCAGCGCCGCGGTATTATGCGCAAAATCGACGACGACGCGCGGTGCGCTGCCCACTACTTCCATGCGGCCGGGGACTTGTGGGGTGAGCCCGGCACTCACCACCGCGCCAATGGCACCTCGGTCCGCTCCGCTTTCCAGCACCATAGCAACCGCGAGCGCGGTATTGGCAATATTAAAATCTCCGGGCAGGCCGGTGCGCACCGTCATCTCCCAGCCCTCGCTATGGGCCAGGGTGAAGGATGTAACGGGGCCGCGCTCGATATCGCGCACCTGGTATCCGCTCCGGCCATCCAGCTCGGAGAACACCGCGAGGGCCACGGTGGGCACCTCGGTTTCCCCAACCAGGCGCCGGCCCCAATCATCGTCAACGGTGATAACTGCCTTACGCGAACAGGCCGGCGTAAAAAGGCTACGTTTGGCTTGATAGTAGTTTTCCATGGTGTGGTGGTAGTCGAGATGGTCCCGAGTGAGATTGGTAAATCCTGCCACACTGAAGACCACGGGGCTGGTACGGTGCTGGGCCAGCGCGTGGGAGGAAACTTCCATGGATACATCCGTCCCGCCCCGTTCCACCAGGAGGGCGAGCAATGCTTGCAGATCCGCGGGCATGGGCGTGGTCAGATGCGCCGGGGCGCACAGGTCCGCAATTTTTGTTTCCACGGTTCCTACCAGCCCGGTGGTGCGGCCCAGCGCGGTAAGTAGGCCGTCCAGGAGGTACGTCGTCGTCGTTTTACCATTGGTGCCAGTCACCGCGAAACTGCGCAAGCGCTCGGCCGGTTCCCCGTAGACGCGTGCCGCAATGGCGCCCAGGTGGGCGGCCGGGTCCTCCAAAACCATTAATGGAAGATCCAGGCCGGCCTGCGCGAGAAGCGCTGCCCCGGCGGTATCGGTGAGGATGGCGCGGGCGCCCCGTCGCACCGCCTGTCCGGCAAAGCGCGCCCCATGAGCATGGGCGCCGGGCAGCGCGGCGAAGAGTGCACCATCGCGCACCGCGCGCGAATCGGCAGTCACGGAAGTGACGGTGGTGCCGCTACGACCGCTCAGATCCGTATCGTCAGCGTGCGCTTTCCCCGCGGGGGCGCACGCTTCCACACCCGGAATCTCATTGAGCGCCACCGGGCGCACCTGCGGAAGGGGGAATTCGTCACTCACTAGTTGCCTACCTCGGATGAAAACCACGGATATTTGAAAAGCGGAACGGTGCTGGGCGGCACGCCCAGGTGTCGCATCGCGAAAGGTGCGAAGTTCGCGAAAACAGGCACCGCGGTGTCACCACCGTATCCGGCCCCAGCCCCGCCGTAGACCGCTATCGCTACCGCGATCTGCGGGTCTTCGGCAGGGATGGCCGCAATAAAGGTACCCACACGGCGGGTGAGGTTTCCGTTAGCGTCCGGAACCTGAGCGGTGCCGGTTTTACCGGCCACGTTGTAGCCGGGAACTTTGCCGCGCCACCCGGTGGACTGGTTATTGGTAACCGCCTGCATCATATTCATCATGGTGCGCGAGGATTCCTCGCTCATAACACGGTGGCTTTCCCCAGGAACGGTGGGGGTGGTGCGCCCGCTGGCATCGGTAGTGGAGTCCACCACGTGGAGCGGAATATATACTCCCCCGTTGGCGATGGTGGCCCCTATTTGCGCCAGTTGCACGGTGGTAGCCGCCCATCCCTGCCCGAACATGGTGGTGTAGCGATCACGCTGGCCCCACTGCTCCGGCGGGCGCAAAATACCGCCCGATTCGGCCGGTAATTCGATCCCGGTGGGGCTTCCCAGCCCGTAGCTGCGCATATAGTCATAGCGCACGTTATCGTCCACCGTGTCACCAATCTGAACGAGTCCGGTGTTATAGGACTGCGCGAGAATCCCAGCCACCGTCATCCCCTGGGTGGGATGCGGATCATTATCGGAGATGCTTTCGCCATTGGGCATGGTGATGGTATCCGGCACCGTGAATTGGGTGAGGGGGGTGACGGTTCCGGTATCAATGGCCGCGGTGAAGGTGGGGAGCTTTCCTGAAGATCCCGGCTCGACCGGTGCCTGTACGGCACGCGAGCCCCAAGAATCCGGACTCGCTTCCTGGAGACGGGAAGGATCGGGGGCATGGGAATCTGCTAGGGCGAGCACCCGCCCCGTCCCCACTTCAATAACAACGGCGGCGCCCCAATCCGCAGCGTTTGCATCCACCGAAGCATCGAGGGATTCCATGAGGGCGTTTTGCAGATCGCGGTCGATGGTGAGTTTCACGCTCGCGCCGTTAACCGGATCCACGCGCTCGGTTTTTCCGTTCGGTACGACGGCGCCGCCTCCGGCGGTTTGCACCGTCAAGCGCCCATCCGTGCCAGAAAGGGCATCGTTGAACGTGCGCTCAATACCGGCCTGCCCGGTAGGGAGCGGGTTTTCTGCGGTTTCCCCCACGTAGCCGAGGACGTTCCCGGCCACTGAACCATTGGGGTATTCGCGCTTCATAAACTGTTCGGGTTCGATACCCGGAATTCCTAAGGCGTTGATTTTCCGCCATTTCTCAGGGGAAATATCACGGGCGATATACACAAAGGTAGATTTTTTCTCACCCCCTAGGAGGGTGCCTCCCAATTCCGCCCGATCCACGCCGAGCAGAGGTGCGAGCACTTTCGCGGCTTCTGCCGCCCCGGTACCTTCCACGATGAGCTGATCATTAGCGTCTAGGACATAGTCCCCGTTGTCATCGGTTTTGTAGTGCTGGTAAGAACCAATGAGATTCTGGTTGACGCCCACGTTGTAGCGTTCCACAGAAGTCGCCAAAACTGCCCCGTTGGTGTCAACGATATCGCCCCGTTTGGCCTGCAGGGTGTAGGTACGGGTACGGAAAGCATCTGCCGAGGCAGCCAGGGCATCGGCGCGAATAAACTGCAAATCGATGAGCCGCACCCCGAGGATCCCCAGCGCGAAGAAGAAGATGATCGCCATGGTTCGCACGCGCCGTACATGCGGCTGCGCGGCCTTCCAGCGACGGGCTAGTTCCTTCATGCGCTTTTCCTTCGTGTCACTCCCCCGGAATCGGAGCAAGAATCGTAGCGGACCCCAGGTCCATATGCTGAACGTCCGTGGCGGGGACGAGGCCGAGGTCCTGCGCGCGTTCCTTGAGGCCTTGCGGAGTGGAAGCCCCCACCACTTCATCCGTGAGGGTGGACTCCACCGATTGCGCGACCGCCAGTTCCTGCTTAACGGAGCGGATTTCGTACGCCGTGCCTACCATACGCGTATTAAGAGCGAAAACCGTGGCAAACGCGCCGAAGAAAAGCGCCATGCATATGATCACGGTACCGAGAAAGCCACGGTGCGCCGCCGGGGTGGGGATAAGCGTGAGTTCGGGACGCCCCGAGATCACGGGACGGGTACGCGGCGCTGCAACAGCGTGGGGCTGTGCGCTCATAGCTGACCTCCGGGACGGATTTTCTCGGCAGCGCGTAAGCGAACGGACGCGGACCGGGAGTTGCGGGTGATTTCTTCTTCGCTGGCTCGAATCGCTCCTCGGGTGAGGAGTTCCAACCAAGGTTTATGTTCTTCAAGTTCAACGGGCAGTCCCTTGGGTGCCCGAGAGGTGGCCCCGGCGGCAAAAGCCCGTTTCACCAGGCGGTCTTCCAGGGACTGGTACGCTTCGACGACGATGCGCCCACCCACCCGCAAAGCGGCGAGGGCTGCCGGCAAGGCCCGCTCAAGTGTTCCGAGTTCGTCATTCACCGCGATGCGCAAGGCCTGGAAAGTGCGTTTGGCGGGATTTCCCCCGGTGCGTCGCGCCGGGGCGGGGATGGCCGAACGCACGATATCCACCAGTTCGCCGGTACGGAGCAACGGGGCACTGGCGCGCCGTTGCACAACGGTGGTAGCGATACGATGGGCGAATTTTTCTTCCCCGTACTCGCGCAAAATCCGAGTGAGCTCACCTACCGATTCTTCCGCGAGGATATCTGCGGCGGTGCGCCCGACCTGGGCGTTCATACGCATATCAAGCGGAGCATCGTGGGAGTAGGAGAACCCGCGCTCGGTTTCATCCAATTGCAGGGAGGACACTCCCAAGTCCATGAGGATTCCATCCACGGGGCGATTGCCCGCTGCCGCGGCCACGTCGTCGTACGTGGTTTGGACGGGGCGGAACCGCTTCCCGAAGCGGGCCAGGCGCTCCCCCGCCAAAGTAATGGCTGCGGGATCGCGGTCAATTCCGATAACGGTGAGGTTCTCAAAACGCTCGAGGAAGGCTTCGGTGTGCCCGCCCATCCCGAGGGTGCAGTCAATAAGAACAGGGGCGGGAACCTGGAAAGCGGGAGCGAGGAGCTCGATGCAGGTGTCCACGAGCACCGGGGCATGCAGCGCGTTCCCGGCGGCGCGCGGTGCGCCCGAGGTACGTGCTGTCTCCATCCTGTGCCCTTCTTATTGCGGCGCCCGCGATAGTGATCCCCCGCGAGCGATCTGAAGCTGGGGAAGTGCCTCAGAGCTCTCGCGAAAGACCGCCACCGCGATCACGCGATTCCTAGAAGAGGCCGGGGATGACCTCTTCTTCCCTATCGGCGAAAGCCGATTCTTGATCCTCTAGGTAGACCGCCCACGCGGCGCTATCCCAGATTTCGACCCGGTTGCCCGTGCCGATAACCGCGAGGTTGCGATCCAGGCCCGCGTACGTGCGCAACATCGCCGGGATGGTGATTCGTCCCTGTTTATCAGGGACGTCATCCACGGCGCCGGAGAGCAGCACGCGGGTATATGACCGCGCCTCTTTGGATGTCAAGGGGGCTTTAGCCAGGGTTTGCTGCAATTCCACAAAATCCGCGAGCGGAAAAACGTAGATGCAGTGTTCCTGACCGCGCGTCATCACCAGCCCGCCCTGGAGCTGATCACGAAATTTGGCGGGCAGAATGATTCGACCTTTGTCGTCCAATTTGGGCTCATACGTGCCGAGGAACATCTACCGCACCCCCTCTCGTGGCGCTTGCCTCCACTTTACTCCACTTTGCTCCACCAGTTTGCCATGACGAGGGTATGTCGCGCTAGTGATTCCCAGAAAAGCCCGCCATAACAGGGGAAACTGAGTGGAGCGCAGGTGGAGTACGGTGGGGTGTTCAGGGGTGAAGAACGCCCAATTTGTTACGCGAGGCGCTCGGTAAAGCAGAACGTCCGGTAGCACGGGGGCGCACCCAGCTGCGCCGTCGTATCTATAAAAAGAAAACGGTGAGAGGATCGATATCCTCTCACCGTTATGGGTGCCGAGTTTGAGCTACCGGACGAACCGGGCCCGCGCTACCGTAGTTTCTAGTGCTCGCCGCGGCGGCGCTTTTCCCACATTTCTTGTTGGCGCTGCATAAAAGACGATACCCCGCGCGGCCCCGACGCACTCGGGGATCCCGCGCCTCCAGCAGGCACCGCAACTTTCTCAGTATGTACACCCGCGAGCGCATACCATACCGAGGCAAACATGATGATGACGCCGAGCAAACCAAGCCACCACATCTTCGGTGCAGAAATCCCACCGATAAGAATGGCGATGCCCGCAACCAGCCCGAGAATCCCCAGTACGAGATTGCGCACGGACAGCTGCCGACTGATGGCTTCTACTTCCGGCGCAGCGGGCTTCATATTACGCGCGAAGCTGGGATCCTCGTTGGTGAGCTGCGCTTCCAGCTCAGCGAGCATCTTCTTCTCGTAGTCCGATAGGGCCACTGTGCCTCCTTGTTACTGTACTGCTGCCAGTCTACCGTGCCCGGCGCACCACCGTCACGATATGTTGTGTCACGATACACCGTCCCGGAGCCCCGTGCGTCCCCCTGGTGCGGAGCTTCCCGACGCCCCGCCGTCGCGCCCCGTTCCGGCGCCTCCCGCCCCGCCGTCGCGCCCCGTTCCGGCACCTTCTACCCGACCGTCGCGCCCCGTCGTCGGCCGATGCAAGAGGCTTGCCGGGCCGAGCGCCCCGGCGCCGAACCGCGAGCGCACCGCATCCATGGCGCTCTCGGCCTCCCCGCGGCGCGGATCGTCATCGAAAGCGAGCTGCTGGAAACCGCCCTGCTCGCTCAGGTTCTCTACGCGCAAGCCCAGGAGCCGCAAGCCGGCGGCGGTGACCTCCACCCCGTCCAGCAGCTCGCGGGCGCGTTCGTAGATCTCGGCGGCAACCTGGGTGGCTTGCGGCAGTGTTGCCGAGCGGGTAATGGTGGTGAAATCCGGGAAGCGCACCTTAATAGCGACGGTGCGCCCCACCAGGCCTTTTGCACGCAACCGGACTGCGGTGTCATGCGCCTGGAAAAGCAGAATACGGTGGAGTTCGTCCCGGTCAGCCAGGGGGTCGAAAAAGGTTTCTTCACGTCCGATGGATTTTTCCTCACGGCTCGGGGTAACGGGGCGCGGGTCGACGCCGCTGGCCAGCTGGAAGAGGTGATCCCCGGCAGCGGTGCCAAGGAGGCGGCGGAGTTGATCAGGACCGGCTGCGGCGACGTCCCCCACCGTTTCGATCCCGTGCAAACGCAAACGTTCTTCGGTGCGCCCGCCCACACCCCAGAGGGCTCCGGCCGGTAAATCGTGCAAAAAATGGAGGGTAGCCGCGGCGGGAACAAGGAGAAGCCCGTCTGGTTTGGCGTGCGCGGATGCTATTTTAGCCACGTGTTTGGTGGCGGCGATCCCCACGGAGGCAGGTACTCCAACCTCGGTGCGGATACGTGCGCGCAGCTGCTGACCAATATGAACGGGAGGGCCGAAAAGCCGGCGCGCTCCCCCTACGTCTAGAAAAGCTTCATCCACGGAGAGCTGCTCCACCAGCGGGGTGACTTCCCGCAAAATCGCCATGATTTTTTCCGATACCGCGCGGTAAAGTTCCAGGCGCGGGGTGAGCATAATGAGATTCGGGCAACGCCGCCGTGCCTGTCCCACCGGCATCGCGGAATTCACCCCGAAGGCGCGTGCCTCGTAGGAAGCGGCGGCCACAACACCGCGTTCCTGGCCGCCCACCGCGACGGGGCGCCCGCGCAGCTCCGGATGGTCGAGAAGCTCCACGGATACAAAAAAGGCATCCATATCAATATGGAGGATAGGAGTACGCGAATCGTCATCGCCCCAGGAATGGCGGACTGCGCGTGAGCGCGGTGCGCGTGACATAAGCCCTCCGTTTCCTCTCGCTCCATTTTCTCACCCCGTTTCCGTTCGCCCGGTTCCGCCCGCGTATCCTCACGCGCGGTTTCTTTTTCCGAGTTCCCCTCGTTACGGTGCGCTCTCCATTAGGCTGGAGCTGTGAGTGTGCCTACCGAACCCGTGCGAACTGATTATGCCCTCGCCGAACTGGATCGGCGCTCGGATCGCCCTTCCCTCGTGACCCTCTACCTGGACGGGGTGGAATCCTCCGCCTTGGATCTTGACGATCCCACGTATCTAGAATTCGAGTATATGCAACAGTTTAGGTGCATTCTCGAAGCCATGTATCCCAAGCTCCAGCCGCTGCGAGTACTCCACCTGGGGGCAGCCGGATGCGCTTTTCCACGTGCCCTGGATGCGGCTCGGCCCGGCTCACGCCAGCTAGCAGCGGAAATCGATGGCAAACTCGCCACCTACGCACGCGAATGGTTCGATCTGCCCCCGTCCCCGCGTTTGCGTATCCGGGTACAGGATGCGCGCGTCACCCTGGACACCACGGCGGCGCGCTGGGACGTGGTGGTGCGCGATGCTTTTGCTGACCGTGATGTTCCGTCCCATTTGCGTACCGGCGACGCCGCTGCGCGAGTCGCCCAAGTTTTACAACCAGACGGTGTGTATCTCCTCAACTCGGTGGCCTCCACCGGCCTGACCCGCTTCGCGAATGAATCACGGGCTCTCCTCGAGCATTTCGAGCATGTGCTAGCGATTATGGATCCGGCGGTGCTGCGCGGGCGTCGCTTCGGCAATATCGTATTGGCTGCCTCCCAGCGAGAATTCGCTTTCGCGCAGATCGAGCGACTGATTCGCCGCCTCCCACTGCCCGCGCGCATGGTGGGACGGGCGGATTTACGCCGGCGGGCTCGCGGCGCCATCCTCGAGCGGGATGCCGATATCGGCTACTTACCCGCAGGCGCTCCCCTACCTGAAGACTAGTCCGCGGCGTGCCGACCGCGCGGGCGCTGAGGCGCCGGGCCCCCGTCTTCCGGGCCGTGGGCATCCGGCTCGCCTGTCGTACGCGGCTCGGCTTCAGTATGTGCTTCGGCGCCGGACCGGTGCCCGCTACTGGCGTGCTGCCAGGCAGCCCGCATATTTTCCAGGCGTTCCGTCAGTTGCGCCTGCTCGTTATCAGCATGCTCCTTGCGCTTGACCATTGAGGCATCCACTCGGGCGAGGAAGCTTTCCGCCGCACGCCCAATTTCATCGGCACTGGGAACGGTAAGGGTGTGCTGCGGGGCCTGGATAAGCCCCGGATGCCCCTCCGCGCGATCATATTCGGCTTCCAGGGCAGCTACGATTTCCGCGAGCTGCTCATTATGTTCGGTGAGTTGGGCAAGTTGCTCGGATTCTTCGGCGGCACTGGCTTCCAAGTCTCCCAGAGGCAGGCTCAGCCCGGCCGTTTTCGCGAGCATGGAGAGCGCGCTGGCTGCCCCGGCCGCGTAATGGTGCCCGGCAATATACATGGGCACCCGCACCGTCACAGAGAAGGTCGCCACTCCCATCTGCCCGAGACTGTATTCCAAAAAATCAGAGAAGGACGCCGGATACCACACGTCAGCTTCCAGGGCGGGAGCCACCGGATCGGCATTGCGGGTGCGGATGAGCATATCCGGCTGGCGGGTATGGGGTAGTGCCCCGGCCACCGATCCGGCCCGGTAGAGCCGCTTCACTCCCAGCTGCGCGAAAACCGCCATGAGCTCAGAGTTGAGCCCCTGCCAGCAAAAATCTGGTTCGGTACCGAGCAGAAGTAAGAAAGAGGTGCCCTCGATATCTTTGGCGTGGAACAGCCCGAGCGCCGGGATGGCAATGTCTTCCAGCGCACCGTTGAGATAGTGCACCCGCGGGCGCTGCGCCCGATAATCAACCAGCCCGTCCACATTTATATCGGCCACCGGGCTGAGCTCTAGGGTGTAGAGCTGAGAGGCAATGAGTTCTGACACCGAACCAATATCATTGATGGGATCGGTGAGATGAACGACGACGCTTTCACAGCGCTCCCCGCTCGCCCAGGAATCTTCCTGTTCCCCCTCACAGGGGTAAACGAAATAATTCACCGTGATCCTCCTCCCTCTCCAGCTCGCTAGCTTCCCTTCCAGCCTAGACTACCGGCCCGGCCGAGCGCGCCGGGCGCCGTCGTACTTCAATAACGGCAACCTCTACAACGAGACGTAACCGAACACGGTTCCGGTATTCGCCACCGGCTTATCACTGTCGTTCCCGTCACCGCACTATAGCGCGCCCCGGCGTTTTCCGTCATAATTGATTGTTACTTTTTTCCAGGACACCACCCGATTATGTTCGGTCATCAGGAGGAGCTGCTCGTGGTCAACGATCCTCATAGCGCGCGCGAGGACGCAATACGGGAAGAACAGCTTTTCGTGGATACTGCGTACCGTGCCCTTGATCGCCAGCGTGAAGCCTATGCCCAGCGCCTGGCTGCGGTTCGCAGCCAGAGCGGTCAGGAAAGCGCCGGTGAGATGACCGAGCGAGACTCTTTCGCCACCCATTACGAAGATAATCTCACCCGCTTGCGGCGAGTCGAAAACCGGCTGGTTCTCGGCCGGCTCGATACCCGCGAGGGTGAAACGGATCATATCGGGCGGATCGGTTTGAAGGACGAAAGCGGAGAGATCTTGCTCCTGGATTGGCGTGCCCCGCAATCCGAACCGTTTTATCGGGCCACCGCCGCCCATCCGGGAAAGGTGCGGCGGCGCCGCCATATTCAGACCCGCCTGCGCACGGTCACCGGAGTGGAAGATGAGCTTCTTGACTCTTCGCGTGCCTCCTCAGATCTCAATCTGACGGGCGAGGGCGCTCTCATGGCGGCGATGAACGCGGCGCGCGACGGGAAAATGAACGATATCGTCGCGACGATTCAGGCCGAACAGGACAGTATTATTCGCGCCGATTCTAATAATGTGCTGGTGGTCCAAGGCGGGCCGGGCACCGGGAAAACAGCGGTGGCCCTTCATCGCGCTGCCTACCTTCTGTATACCCATCGCGAGCGCCTGGCGCGTTCTGGCGTACTCATTGTGGGTCCCTCGCCAGTCTTTTTGCGCTATATCGATCAGGTGTTACCGTCATTGGGAGAATCTGATGTCGTATCGACGACGATTGCCGGGCTGGTGCCCGGGGTAACGGTAAGCGCCGTCGATACTGCCCCCGCCGCGGAGATTAAAGGCCGCCTGGTATGGCGTACTATCGCCCCGCGGGCGGTGCGCACCCTCCTCGAACGTCCGTTGCGCAAGGCCGTGCGGATGCGCATCAGCGGGGTTGATGTACGCCTAACCCCGCAGGATGTCGAAAACGCGCAACGGCGGGCGCGCCGTACAGGTAAGCGGCATAACGAAGCCCGCGATACTTACGCGAAATACCTCGTAGATGTTTTAGCGCGGCAGGTGGCCGAAGGCCAGGACGTGGAGCTCTCGGAAAACCCGTGGATTATTGCCGATGTGGCAGAGAGCATTGATGCTCGCCGGGAAATCAACCTGCGCTGGATGCCTTCCTCCGCGGTGGCACTGCTGGAGCGCTTGCTCACCAAACCGCATCTTCTTGCCGAGGTGGCGCCCGAGCTCAATGCTGCGGAGCGAGCCGCGTTGCAGCGTCCGGTCGGGCATGGCATGACCATCGCCGATATTGCCCTCATCGATGAATTCGCTGAAGTTCTCGGATCTTTTGCCACCGATGCGGAACGCCACGCCCGGGCGGCACGCGATGCGGCCGAACAAAATCGACTCAGCTATGCCGGAGAAACAATGGAGGCGCTGGGCGTGGGCGGCGGGATCGTGAGTGCAGAGCTGCTGGCCGAACGGATGGGTGGACGCGGGGACGGTACCTCACTAGCCGAGCGTGCCGCCGCGGATCGGACCTGGACCTACGGTCACGTAGTGGTCGATGAAGCCCAGGAGCTCTCCCCCATGCAGTGGGAAATGCTCATTCGGCGTAATCCTTCCCGTTCCATGACGGTGGTCGGTGACCTTGACCAACGCCCGGATGGTTCACCACGAGCCGGCTGGGAGGGGTTGCTGGGCCGCCTAGCTGATCGGGTGCGCGTAGAAGAACTCACGGTGTCCTACCGAACACCGGCCGTTATTTTGGATACTGCCGGGGCGGTGCAGCGCGCGGCCGGGGTCATGGTGCGCCCCGTGCGTGCGGCCCGTACCGAGGGTGGCACCGTGAAGATCGCCGAGCGCTGCGCACCCGGAACTCTTACCACGGGCATTATTAGGGAGACGGCGCAGGTGTGCGAACGCTTGGATGCACGTTACGGGCAGGCCGGTACCCTCGGAGTGATCGTGCCGGAGACTCGAGTAGCTCGGGTAGCGGCCGCTATCGCGACAGCTCCGGAACTGGCCGGATGGACTGTAGACGTCACCGGTCGTGATGTCACGGCCCGGATCCAAGTTCTCACGGCAGTGCAGTCCAAGGGCTTGGAATTTGACGCTGTCGTGCTCGTGGAGCCAAATGAGATTTTGGCCGAGGGACCGGGCAATATTTACGTGGCGATGACGCGCCCCACCCAGCTCCTCCACGTGGTTTCTGAAGGCGCGCTCCCGGCCGGGCTCACCGCGAGCGCCGCCGGTGTTGGTTCCTAAGACCGCGCGCCCCTTGCGCTGCGGTTCAGAGGGCCGTGGGCTTCGGGCTGTCACGTCGCGGCTTCGCGTGCCGTGGTTACGCATACCGTAGTTACGCGTACCGCAGTTCGCAATTATTACCACTATGATTGATTAGTCAATGCTATGAGGCCGCTGTTCGGGTGGGTGAAGGAGTACGAATGACCGTGAAACCTTGGCTGGATATTTATCCGGAGTGGGTGCCTTCCGATATCACGGTGGACGAGGAAACTTTAGAAGAGTCGCTCCTGCGCGCGGCCGCACGCTATCCCAATCGGGTGGCCTTAGATTTCCTCGGGGCAACAACGAGTTACCGTGAACTTGTTGAGCGGTCCTGCCGTGTTGCCACTCTCCTGCGCAGTTTGGGGGTGCAGCGCGGGGATACCGTCGCCGTGGCCTTGCCAAATTGCCCCCAACATATGTATGCCCTGTGGGGTGCGATCCTGACGGGCGCAACCGTCGCGGAGATGAATCCGCTAGCTCCCCAACCAGAATTGCGCCGCCAAATTGCGATGGTTGATGCGCGAGTTGTTATCGCATGGGAGAAGACCATTGCCACGTTGGCACCAGATCCCCACGACCCGCGCCACTATTTCGCGGTGGACCTCTCCCGAGATTTACCGCTGACCTCTCGGATGCTTCTCAAGCTTCCGGTGGCGCAGGCTCGCACCCAGCGTGCTCGCTTGCGCGGGAGTGTTCCGGCTCACGTGGCATCTTTTGATCGGGAGTGGCGGAAAGCGGTTCCTATGGATCTCGCTACCTTCCGTAAACCGCAGGCGGACGACGTGGCGCTGTATATGTTCACCGGGGGTACCACTGGTAAACCGAAAGCGGTAATGCTCACGCACCGGAATTTGGTGTCCAACCGCAAGCAGATCATTGCTTGGGTGCCTTTTGAAGCTGATCATCACGAGGTGATTGCTGGGGTGCTGCCCCTCTTCCATGCATTCGGCTTTACCCTCATGATGATGTGCGGCCTTGATCTGGCTGCGACCGCTATTTTCTTGCCGAATTTCGATATTCAGTCCTTGCTGGCTGCCCAGAAGCGGCGCCCCATCACCGTGCTACCCGGAGTAACACCCATGTTCTCCCGTATTCTTGCCGAGGTGGAAAAGCGGGAATCCGCCGGGGAAAATATTGATCTGTCCTCGATTCGTTTCGGGGTGTCCGGCGCGATGGCGCTGCCGGAGGAGGTGGCGCGCCGCTGGGAAGAACGCACCGGAGGTTTCCTTATTGAGGGGTACGGGATGACGGAATCGTCTCCGGTGGTTTCTGGATCTCCGATGAGCCAGGATCGGCGCCCCTCCACCCTAGGCGTTCCTTTCCCCGGTACCGAGGTACGCATCGCCAATCCCGATAATTTGGCGGAAGATGCCGAGGATGTGGGTGAAATCTTGGTGCGCGGCCCGCAAGTTTTTGCTGGGTACCTGGGTGAAGCAGAGGAAACCGCGCAGGCGCTGTTCGGAGACTGGCTGCGCACCGGTGACTTGGGGCGCTGGGATGGGCCTTTCATCGTTATGGCAGATCGCGCGAAGGAGATGATTAATTCCTCCGGTTTCAATATTTATCCTTCCGAGGTGGAGGATGTCTTGCGAGAAATGCCCGAGATCCGCGACGTGGCAGTTGTGGGGATCCCCGCCGCGGAACGTGGCGAATCCGTGGTAGCAGCTCTCGTTTTAGAGCCGGGGTCCACGGTTGACCTGGCGGCGGTGCGCCGCTGGGCCGAAGGCAAGCTTGCCCATTACGCGATGCCCTCGTCCATTGCTCTTTTTGATGCCCTTCCCACCTCCCAATTAGGGAAGGTAATGCGCCGCTCGGTGCGCGAACAGCTGGATAATTTCGAACTGACGGCCGGGGTGTGGGTGAAAAAAGCCGGCGCAGTTGCCGGAAGCGCCACTGCCGCGGTAGGTGATATGACCCGTGAAACTTTCGAGCGCGTATTGGCCGGGTTGGAGGCCACCTATAATCTGACTGTCGATCAGATTCAAAGCTGGGCCTCCAACGTCACGAAGTCTGCTACGGAAAGTGGCGGTGCGGTACGCCAGTGGGTGGATAAGACTGCCCCCAGCCAGGAAACGATTGCCACTTTCGTGCGTTCTGCCGGGGCTACTTTGGAATCTTTTGCCACCTGGGTAGTACGGTCCAGCCACGACCTAGTTGCAGGTGCCACGCGATCCATGACACCTGCCGTAGGAGATAATGGAACCGGCCGCAATGACCAGACCAATCCTGAGGGAAGCACCGATGGCGCTACTCGCCCAGACACGGAGAACACCGCCGTATCACAAAATAGGGAAAACCCGGAGAACGCTGAAAGTTAGGCCCCTAGCATTGTGTCTCCGCGTGCGGCATAGTTTTCATAACGACGCCGCATAGCACGCTGACCTCCGACGGTGCACAGCATTCACGCAGTTTTCCGCGTATTGCTCCCTCAGGACTGAGGTTTCGAGAAATCCGGCGATTCTGATGCAACCGGAACATCCGGATCCTGGCGGAGATCTGCGATGGCCCGCTCGAAATCGTCAATGGAATCGTAATTTGAGTAGACCGATGCGAACCGAAGGTACGCAACTAGGTCAAGGGCCTTGAGCGGTTCAAGAATGGCGAGGCCTATATCATGCGCATCAATCTGCGAGCTGCCCGAGGAGCGGACTTTCTCTTCCACCTGGGCTCCGAGTAATGCCAGTTGGTCTTCGGTGACCGGACGCCCCTGGCATGCCTTCCCCACCCCGTTAATAATTTTTTGACGTGAGAAAGGTTCGGTAGCACCCGAACGCTTGACGACCACAAGGCTAGCTGTTTCCAGCGTGGAAAAGCGCCGGTGGCAGTTCGGGCATTCACGACGACGGCGAATGGACAGGCCATCATCAGCGGTACGAGAATCAATCACCCGTGAATCAGGGTTGCGACAAAATGGGCAATGCACATTAATCATTCTAAATGGCTCAGCTATAATGCGCCAACCGCATAACTATGGTAGTCCCGTAGGTATCACCCGTACCATCCGGGCGGTCTATGCCCAGCCGGTACCTCAGGACTAATAACCCGGAATCTCAAGCACCTGGCCGGGAACCAGATCATGAGAAGCGAGCCCATTGAGATTGACAATATCCGCCACCCCGGTGGAAATATCCGGAACACCCGGAATGCTGGCGGCAATACTCGCCAAGGTATCCCCGCCTTGCACTGTTACGGTTGCCATTCCTGTTTCCAGGAAAGTGGTCCCTACGATCATGGCAAAACTGGCCAGGAGAAGAGTGACAGCAATGGTCAGCGCAACCCGCACACCCATCCGCACGATTCCATCCAAAGAAGCTGAAGCGGCGCGCGAAGGTACCGACACCTGAGCCGCTACCCGAGTAGTAGATGAGGCTTCCCCTCGAGTAGCTATATGACTAGCGGATCGGGCCGGCGCACCCGCCGCCGATCGCACAACCGGCCGTGGCGCAACGACCACCGGGCGGCGCACCGCACCCAGAGCCGGAGTGTTCCAGCGCCGGCGTGCCCCAGCTACCCGTAGCGCGGTGACCGAAGCTCCCCCGCGAACATCCCCGCGGCGAACTTCTTCCCCGCACGGCTTACTGTGCACGGCCGCGGACTGCTCACCCACTACCCGCAGTTTCGGGTGCCGCCGGCTGGTGTGAGCACGGCTAGTTTCCCGCGTTATCTCCTGGTATGCGACACTCATTTTTCACTCCTCGAACATTCGTTCGCCGAACATCTGTATGTTAGACTAGTACGACAGCAAGGGTTTGTCTAGAACGTTCGTTCGATTCCGTGTGGTTCGGTTACGCTCCGAACCCCGCCGTCGTAGAACTATTCAAACCCGCCCTTACGACAAAAAATTCGGCACGAACGCTCGGGAGTGCATATGGATCATCCTCAGCTCACGGCTCGCCAGGCAGAGATACTGGACGTTGTGATTGACGGAATCGTCACCCACCGTGTCCCGCCAACGGTGCGGGAAATTGGTGAAGAAGTGGGTATGTCCTCCCCTTCTTCAGTGAAATACCAACTCGATGCACTTGAGGAAAAGGGCTACATCTCCCGCAATCCGCGCCGGCCGCGCATGATTGAGCTCACAGACGCCGGGCTCGCCCACGCACGCCGCTCCCGCGGTGATTCCGAGTGGGGAAGCGGGCTACTTCCGGTGGGCGAACCGGACCGAACCAGCTTAGAATCTGACCTCCCGGTAGATATTAGTGAAGCAATTAATGTGCCAGTTGTCGGGAAGATCGCGGCTGGAGCTCCGATTCTGGCTGAAGAGCTCATTGAAGATGTCTTCCCGCTACCGCGCCAATTGACGGGAACTGGTGAGCTTTTCACCCTGAAAGTCCAGGGCGAATCGATGATTGATGCCGCGATTTGCGATGGGGACTGGGTGGTGGTGCGCCGCCAACCCACCGCTGAAAACGGGGAAATCGTTGCCGCCATGATCGACGGCGAGGCCACGGTAAAAGTTCTCCAACGCCGCGATGGCCACGTTACGCTACTTCCTTGTAACCCCGCCTACTCCCCCATTCCCGCTGATGATAGCGAAGTACTCGGGCGCGTCGTTATGGTACTGCGCACCCTCTAGCCAAGCCCGGTTTCGGGTGGCCACCGGAGCGCCACGATTGGTAAACCCGCATACCGAGCAGGGGCGCGTCGTCGTACCACTGCCTGCTGCCCAAGCGGGGTTACCATCCAGGTAAGGCCGCTATTTAACCTGAGCCGCGAGCCGCCCCAGGGCCGCACGCACCACGGCACCGTCGCCCGTTCCCCACATATGCGGAAGGGAGGCACGCAAGAACCCACCGTAACGCGCGGTAACAAGCCGCGGATCTAGAATCGCCACCACACCCCGGTCACCCTCACTGCGGATGAGGCGCCCGGCCCCCTGCGCCAGCAATAGAGCAGCATGCGCCGCGGACACTTCCATGAAGCCGTTATATCCGCGCTCGTTAGCCCGGCGTGAACGCGCTTGCACCAGCGCATCGTTGGGGCGCGGGAACGGAATCCGGTCAATGGTCACCAAACGGCACGTCACACCGGGAACATCCACACCCTGCCACAGCGAAAGCGTCCCAAAAAGCGAAGCGTGGGGATCCGCGGCGAAATCTTTGACGAGGGTGGGCAGCTGGTCTTCGCCCTGCGCCAAAATCGGTACATCGAGGTGATCGCGAGCGAAAGCCGCGGCCTCGTTTGCGGCCTTCCGGGAAGTGAAAAGGCACAGCGCCCCGCCCTCCGAAGCCTCGATCAATTCGACGAGTTCACGCAGAGTTTCCTCCCCGTACCCCTCCTTCCCCGGGACGGGTAGGTGGCGCGCAATATAGAGAATGCCCTGCTGATGGTAGGTGAATGGCGATCCGACGTTGATTCCCCGCCACGGTCCCTGGCTCGGATAAGAAAAACCGATCTGACGCGCGGCCAGGTCAAAACGCCCACCGATGGCCAGCGTTGCAGAAGTAAGGATCGCGGGGCGGGCCTCGAAAAGCGTATCCGCCAACGGCGCGGACACATCGAGAGGCGCCGCGCACAGACTCGAACGCCCCTCCAGATCGCGGGAAAGCCACACGACCAAAGCGCCGGCTGCCACCTCCTCACTCACCATGGCGCTTACCATATCGACGCAGGTAGAGAGCCGATGACGTACCACGGCTTTCGTCGCGGCATCTGATTCGGTACTGCCGGGCAAAGCTGCGACGTCGTTCTCCACCAGCTGCAATTCACGCAACAACAGCATGAGAGCGTCCTGCAGGGGCGCGGGAAGGCACGTGAGGCGCCCTTCCTCCAGTTCATCCATAATGGCGACGACGCCGTCACGGGCCCGTTCGATCCCCTCGGCCAAGATTTTTTCGCGGCGCAGCAAGCGCGCCAATCCCGAGATTTCGCCATGCGAGAGCGCAAACGTGAGTTGGCTCGTGACACGGTCGGCAAGATCATGAGCCTCGTCTACAACGAAAGCATCCACGTCGGGGAGTACCGGGGTGCCGGAACTATGCACGCCCAGCATGGCGTGGTTCGTGATAACAATATCCGCCTCGGCGGCTTCGGTGCGCGCCCGCACCGGAAAACACACGTCACGCAGCGGGCACTTCACCCCCACACATTCGGGTTTACTCAAGGACACCTGGCGCCAGGCCCGCTCGGATACCCCGGGGACAAGGTCGTCACGGTCCCCGGTTTCAGTTTCCGCGGCCCATTCACGCAAGCGCTTGACTTCTTCACCGGTTGCGCTCGCGCCATATTCTCCTTCGGCGCGGCTGACAAGCGCATCATCTTCGGGATAACCGCCGTGGACCTTGCGCAAACACACGTAGTTATTCCAGCCTTTGAGCAGGGCAATATGCGGTTCATGACCGGTTACCGCGCTGACGGCCCGCGCCACACGCGGCGCGTCCTGCCCCACGATTTGGCGCTGCAAAGCAAGGGTGGCGGTGGACACGGCCGCACGCTGACCGGTCCGCACCGACCATTCCATGAGCGGGACCAGGTAGCCGATGGATTTCCCAGTTCCCGTCCCGGCTTGAATCAGTACGTGGGAGGAGTCCTCCAGAGCGGTGGCGGTCTCCTCGACCATACGATTCTGTCCCTCGCGGACCGCTCCCCCGAGATCCGCGACCACCAGCTCGAGGATCTCGGTCAGTTCTTTCCTCATGCCCGCATCCTGCTGGACACCTCTGTTTGGATACCCCAGCGGGCGTCGATCTGCCCAGCAATATTGGCGCGTACCCGGGCGTGAATACGAGTGCCGGTTGGCAGATACTCGAGCTCGTCCAAAAGTTCGCCCTCTTCCAGAATCCGCGAGACGAGATCGCCACGCTCGAAAGGAATAATGGCATCAATTTCAATATTGGGGTGGGGCAGTTCTTCTTCGATGCGCGCAAGCAACTCATCGATACCCACCCCGCTATGGGAAGAAACCGCAATAGCGGACGGGTAGCGTGAACGCAGTGCGGTCAGATCTACCGGATCAGCAATATCGGCTTTGGAGAGCACAATAATCTCCGGGATATCACGGGCACCGGGCACATCCACGAGCACGTCATGTACGGCGGTGACCTGGGCGACCGGGTCTGCGTTGGAAGCATCGACCACGTGAAGGAGGACATCTGCCCCGTCCACTTCCTCGAGGGTGGAGCGGAAAGCTTCGACCAGCTGGGTAGGAAGATTACGCACGAATCCCACCGTATCTGAAAGCGTGAATTCGCGCCCTTCCGGGGTAATAGCTTTACGTACAGTCGGGTCGAGAGTGGCGAAGAGGGCATTTTCTACCAGAACATTCGCCCCGGTAAGCCGGTTGAGCAGCGAGGATTTCCCGGCGTTCGTGTAACCAACCACCACCACGGAGGGGATACCGGTACGGCGCCGTTCAGCACGCCGAGTGGAGCGGGCCGGTGCCATCTTTTTGATATCGCGCCGGAGTTTTGCCATGCGTTGGCGGATGCGGCGTCGATCTAATTCCAGCTGAGTTTCACCCGGGCCGCGCGATCCGATTCCTGCACCGCCGGCCACCTGCCCACCGGCCTGACGTGACATCGATTCACCCCAACCGCGCAACCGTGGAAGGAGGTATTCGAGCTGTGCGAGCTCTACCTGAGCTTTGCCCTCCTTCGATTGGGCATGCCGCGCAAAAATGTCGAGGATGAGGGCGGTACGGTCAATAACCTTGACGTTGACGAGATCTTCGAGGGCACGCCGTTGAGAAGGCGCCAGCTCGGTATCAACAATGACGGTATCAGCTTCTTGAGCCTCCACCATCGCGGCTAGTTCTCGGGCTTTTCCCGCCCCGAGGTAGGTGGCGCGGTCAGGAAGCGCGCGGCGTTGGATAACCCCGGCGAGTACCGTGGAGCCGGCAGTATCAGCTAGTGCTGCGAGTTCACGGAGGGATTCTTCGGCCCGGGGACGGTCATCAGCGAAAACTCCCACAAGGATGACTCGTTCCAGGCGAACCTGACGGTATTCAACATCGATACCTTGTTCGCGTTCGATACCGCGGGCTAGGCCTTCCACTTCCTGGAGGCCGATGTAGTCGCGGTGGATGTTATCCGTACTCGCTTGCCATACGGTATCGGCTTGGAGCACCGTGCCGCGGCGGGTAGAGATATCAACATCACCGACGTGGTGCTCATGTTCATGTACTTCGTTGCTAATGGCCACGTTCTCCTTCGTATGGACTCTTATTTTCTCACGTTGCGCCGAAGTTTCCTACCGGTAACTTGGCGCATATGCGTGTTCTACGGCGCTTCCTGCGAGTTTCTTCCTCTCCGTGGCTCGTTTAAGCTGGTGTTATGACTTCGCACTACTTTTCAGAGCATCCGGATACCGCGAGCAATACCCGCACCATGGAGGTAACGATCCGCGGGCGGGACTATTCCGTTACGGTCGACGACGGCGTCTTTTCCGGCAACGGCCTCGATAAAGGAACCGCGGTCCTCTTACGAAAAGTGCCCGAACCGGAGTTGGAGCCAGGTGAAATCGCAGTGGACCTCGGATGCGGCTGGGGGCCGATCACCTTGGCTTTGGCCGCTGAAACTCCTCACGTTATCGGGGTGGATGTGAATGAGCGGGCTCGTGAATTGACGCGTATCAACCTTGAAACCAATGGCTTGCGTGGCGAGGTGCTTACCCCCGGCGAGGCCCTGGAGCGTTTAGGAGAGAAATCAATTCGGTTGCTCTGGTCTAATCCTCCTATCCGGATCGGGAAAACTGCCTTGCATAACTTGCTTGCTACCTGGCTGGGCCGCCTGGCCTCAGATGGCGAAGCCTACCTGGTTGTACAGAAAAATTTGGGTGCGGATTCTCTTGCTACCTGGATAGCGGGCGAGGGCTACCTGTGCGAGAAGATTGGATCCTCCAAGGGATTCCGGGTCCTGCATGTACGCCGGTAGCTATGCGCATTGGCCACTAGGTTCGAAGAAAATACCCCGCTAGTGACACGGGCACTCCTCGCACTCCTCAGTCAAATCCTCGAGGATTCGGGAGGCAAGCTGGACCGGGGTATCCGCATCAGCTTCCAGCCACGTTATACGCGGATCGGCCCGGAACCACGAGCGTTGCCGACGCGCAAGTTTCCGGGTAGCGATACGGATTTCTTCCGTTCCTTCAGAGAGGCTGAGGCTGCCGTCCAGGATCGCCATGGCCTGAGGGTATCCGGTGGCCCGCGATGCGGTAGGGGCTTCTCGCAAGCCGCGGCGCAACAAGTCCGCGGTTTCTTCGAGGAGTCCTTCCCTCATCATCTCATCCACACGTGCGTTGATCGCGGCATGAAGGTCAGTTATTTCGCGGTGGATCGCGAAGATATGTACATCCTCATAGTGCGAGGTGTGGCGCGGGAAACGCGGGGTGTAGGGCTTACCCGTGAGCCGAATAACTTCCAGAGCTCGAATGACCCGGCGTTCATTACGAGTATCGATGGTGGCATACGCCTCCGGATCGCGTTCCTCCAACTCCCGCAAGAGCCGAGGGTAATCGCTGCGGGCTTCTTCCGTAATCACAGCACGCAGCCCGGGATCGGTCCCGGGGAACTGCAATTCATCAAGAAGCGCAGACACATAGAGCCCCGAGCCTCCCACCACCAAGGGGATTTTCCCCGCCGCGGTGATAGAAGCTAGATCCTGCCGAGCATGCTTTTGATAGGCAGCAACCGAAGCTTCTTCCGCGATATCCAGCTCATCAATTTGATGGTGGTGAATTCCATGCCGCTGCGCGAGCGGAAGTTTAGCGGTACCGATATCTAAACCGCGGTACAGCTGCATCGCATCGGCGGAGATGATCTCCACCCTGGATGGCCCACCCAAAAATTCTGCAAGTTCCAGCGATACAGATGTTTTTCCGCTTGCGGTGGGCCCCACGACTGCAATAATCACTCTGCCACCGTACCTTCGGACGCGTAACTGTACCCGCCATCACCCATTTCTTCCGCGGTGCGTTCATCTAGGAGAAGCGCCCGGGCTTGACGCAGCGCCTGTGCGCATTGCTCGGCTGTGAAGCCGCGCCGGGCGAGCATGGCGTACGTGCGCTGAGCTAGCGTTTCCGGTTTCCCGGAAGCGCTGCGCAGCTTCTTCACGGCTAGCTCCACCGCGGAATCAAGTTCAGCATCGGGACTAATTTCCGCGAGCGTTTCTTCGATGAGATCCGCGGCTACGCCTTTGCGGCGCAACTCAGCTGCGATAGCACGCCGGGAAGCATTTTTATCACGCCGACGAACCGCAGCGAGGACACGCGCAAACTTGGCATCGTCAATGTAGCCAGCAACTTCAAATTCGTGGAGTACCCGTTCAGCCACTACCTCCGGCACCTGACGGGTGTGGAGCGCCTGACTGAGCTGATAACGGGAACGGTCCATCATACCTAGCTGGCGATAGACAATATCCCGAGCCCGGCGTAGTTGTTCTTCTTCACTCAAGGATTCAAGGTCACGCACACCTCGGTTCCCTCGCCCATTCCGGGTGCCCCGCTGTGATCGGCTGCGGCCCGGTGATCGCCCAGAGTGCTTGTTGGTATCCGAGTAGTTTGTCACCGTGACCACCTACTTAGAAGTCAACAGTCTCGGTAGCATTCCCACTGCTTTTCGCGGATGAGCTCTGCTTGGTACCCGTGGAACTGGTAGCAGCACCACCGCTACCCGCCTTAGTTTCGGTTTCTCCGGTTTCGGTTCCTTCCGTATCTTCACGCAGTCCGGCCTTGCGGAGAATTTTATCCTCAATTTCATCACGCAAATCCGGATTATCCATAAGGAATTGGCGGGCCTTTTCTTTGCCTTGGCCCAATTGATCACTCTCATACGTGAACCAGGCGCCGGCTTTGCGAATAATATTCAACTCCACACCGACATCGAGAAGGCTTCCCTCCCGGGAAATTCCCTCACCGTAGATGAGGTCAAATTCTGCCTGCTTGAAAGGCGGAGCCATCTTGTTCTTGACGATCTTGACGCGGCAACGATTCCCCACCGGCTCACTACCGTTTTTAAGAGTTTCAATGCGCCGCACGTCCATGCGAACGGAAGCATAGAACTTGAGTGCCTTCCCTCCGGTGGTCGTTTCCGGGTTACCGAACATCACGCCAATTTTTTCACGCAGCTGGTTAATGAAGATAGCGGTGGTTCCCGAAGCCGAGAGTGCACCGGTCATTTTCCGCAGCGCTTGGCTCATGAGGCGTGCCTGTAAGCCAACGTGGGAATCACCCATATCGCCTTCGATTTCCGCCTTGGGAACAAGGGCCGCCACGGAATCGATGACGATAATATCGATCGCGCCAGAGCGGATGAGCATATCGGCAATTTCCAAGCCCTGTTCTCCGGTATCCGGCTGGGAGACAATCAGCGAATCAGTATCAACGCCCAAAGCCCGCGCATAGATCGGATCAAGTGCGTGTTCTGCGTCGATAAACGCAGCGATGCCACCATTGCGCTGCGCGCTGGCAACAGCATGGAGAGCAACCGTGGTTTTACCCGAAGATTCCGGGCCGTAAATTTCTACCACGCGCCCGCGCGGCAATCCGCCAATACCGAGGGCGATATCCAGGGCGATAGATCCGGTAGGAATGACTTCCACCCGGGGACGGACATGATCCCCCAGCCGCATAACGGAGCCCTTACCGAATTGCTTATCAATTTGCGCCAGGGCGGTATCAATTGCCTGTTTGCGATCATCCGCCATGGGGCGCCCGACCGTTTTGGTGCGGGCACTAGCTTTAGCTGCGGCCATATCCCATCCTTACTCACGTTTCCTACAGATCAGGCCTAGGCGAGACACTCCCTCTCCGAGAGGCTCGAGATCACTGTATATCCGGCCTACGACATACTTAGACGCTGCGAAACTCTTGTGGATAACGCTGACGCCTGAGGATCTGTGGATCTGTGGATCATTCTAGTACGAACGGTTGTTCGGTACCGCATTGAACAGGTGTGTCACCCACTGCATTCACACCTAACTCGCGAATACTGCACGCAACTGCCTACCGCGAGAACGACGTGCGAGCACTACTTCACGAGTACTACTCCCGGTCACTATTCACGGGCCGCGAAATCTTCCGGGCTAAGCCTATGGAGGTAGTGATAGTAATCCGGGAATCCCATCGTGTCGCACACGGCATCCCAGATACGTTGCGGATCTTCCCCAGCTTCAAGGGCTTGGGCCGGGCTACGATCTCCCAGGGCGGAAAGAACGAGATCTTGGGCTGCACTTCTCCCGCGCCCATGCGGGAAAGCACGATCAATATTGAGCCAGAATTCTGATTCACGCACCGGTGGATTATATTCCTTCATGTGTTGTGGGGTCGTGGGTAAGACGCGCCTGGCGAGAAGCGCTCCGACACAGCATAACGGCGCGTATCAAGGAGAGCTGAAGCCACGGAGCTAGCTCTGAGCGCCCCCGCTTCGCGAGCGGTGCGCACCTTGACCGCGCCGTTTGCGACGTGGTGCACAGGGATTACTTTGTAGTGGAGAGTTCCCCACGCATGAGTTCCGCCGGGCTTTCCGGCACGCGCAGGTGGGCCGGGATGCGACCTTCAACCAGGTCAATCCGATCGGCAACCAAGCGCAGCACGTGACTCATGGGTACGTTAAGCGCCCGGCAAATCGAAGCGAGGAGTTCCGAAGAAGCTTCCTTCTGGCCACGTTCGACTTCGGAGAGATATCCGAGAGATACACGTGCATCGGAGGAAACTTCCCGCAGGGTACGCCCTTGCCGTTGCCGGTAAGCCCGTAAAACCTCACCAATCTCTTCGCGAAGGAGAGCGGGTTGGCGCTGTTCAGGACGCACTACGAAATCATTCTTCCGGGTTACGCCGGTACGGGTATCAATTGTCATCACTAACCTCAACGCCTACTTCCTGTTTTTATTCCCCACAGAGCGAAACATCTTCATCGCCTCCGGTGCCAGGCTCGTGGCACGAGGCCATCAAAAGGTTCCACAAATATTAAGCCAGGCGAATCTGAAGATTTACTGGGAGCGAACAGGAGTTAGTCAGGACACAGCCGACTCGGCACCCTGATCGGTTGCGCCGTCGTGCAAAAACGCGTCAAGAAGTTCGACGGCGCCGCGCACCGCCCCGCTCCGTACGTCGCTACGCCCCCCGGCAATATGAAGTTCGCGCGCCATATGCGCCCCGTTCCGCGTGCTCACCGCAATCCATACCGTTCCCGCCGGGTGTCCATCATGCGGGCCGGGCCCGGCTACCCCGGTGGTGGCCATGCCGATATCAGCTCCGGCGACGTCGCATACGCCCTGCGCCATCTGGAGCGCCACGTCCCGATCCACCGGCCCGTGGCTACGTAGACGTTCACGGGATACGCCCAGGATGCTGGCTTTGAGGTCGGTGGCATAGCTGACCACTCCCCCGCGCAGCACCGCGGAAACCCCGGGAATGGTGACGAATTGTGCGGTGAGCAGCCCTCCGGTGAGGGATTCCGCGCAGGCGAGGCTGAGGCCGCGTTCCCGCAAGCGTCTCACGCAAGTTTGCGTAAGCGCGGCGAGCTCCGCCGTGCCAATGGGCTGCGCCGTCGTCATGAGTGCGCCTCGTGGCCGCCACCGCGGGCAATACGCACCGCGTCACCTACATATCCGATCGCGGACCACACCGAAAGTACGAGGGCAACCCCGAGGGTTATCCACCCGAGCCACTGGAAAATATCTCCGCCCGGGTGACCAAGCCACGCGATCCACGGCAGCATGAGGATACCGGCGCCGATGGACTGGGCAAACATCTTGAGTTTGCCGATCCATCCAGCTGCTATGACCTGTTTCGTCACCACGAGCATCCGCACCAGAGTAATGAAAATTTCGCGGGAGATCATGAGGATGGTGACCCACCACCACAACCGGTCATGAAGAGACAGCATAATGAGCGCCGCTGCTATGAGGCCTTTATCAGCGATGGAATCGGCAAGTTTCCCGAAGTTGGTGATGAGGCCCCGCGAACGCGCCAGCTGCCCGTCAAGGCGGTCAGTGAACGCGGCGACGGCGAAAACTACCCACGCCCAGAAACTGCGAGTAGCAGTGGGCTCCCAGAACACCCAGATAAAAACGGGGATGAGGATAATCCGCGTGACCGTCAAAGCATTCGCAATATTGAGGAGGGGCGGCTCGCTCGCCTCCGGAGCGTTCGTGTGAGACATGGCCCTACTTTACCGCCCCGTGAGCTGCCAGGCGTCCTCCCCGGATTCGCCAGCGGGGTCATCGTCGTCATACCAGGTGGGTGCGGTGCTCTCCGGGTCGTGTGCCAGTGGATCTTCGGCGTAGCGGTTTGCGTACCCGGTGCCGGCTCCGGCGCCGTTCGCGCCGTTTGCTGCGCCTGCACCGCTTCCAGCGTAGGCACCGTTAGCGACGTTCCCGGCGTTCCCGCCTTCCGCACCGTGCCCCGTTGCCGCGCCATTCGCTCCAGTTCCCGGCGCACCGGCGCCAGCTCCGGACCCGCCATCACCTGTTTCGTCCTCGTAAATCGAGTCGCGTTCTCCGCGCAGCATAGCGAGGGCATCCTCCACCAGTTCCGGGGCCACCAGCACGTCGCGGGCCTTGGAGCCTTCGGAAGGCCCCACAATCTCGTATTGTTCAAGCAGGTCCATCATCCGCCCCGCCTTGGCGAAGCCAATGCGCAATTTGCGTTGCAACATAGAGGTAGATCCGAATTGGGTGGTGATAACAATTTCCGCGGCCTGGAGCAGAATATCGAGGTCTTCACCGATTTCTTCGCGCTGTTTCTTCTCGCGCCCGGCGGCCTCTACCGTTTCTTGGAAGTCTTCGCGGTACTGGGGGCGCAGCTGCGTTTTCACATGCTCGACAACACGCTCAATTTCCGCCTCGTCCACCCAGGCACCTTGAAGGCGAATCGGCTGGGCACCGCCCGGCATGAAGAGAGCATCACCTTGCCCGATAAGCTTCTCCGCCCCACCTTGATCGAGGATGGTACGCGAATCAGCTAGCGACGAGGTCATAAAGGCTAGGCGGGAAGGAATATTCGCTTTAATGAGACCGGTGACCACGTCCACGGAGGGACGCTGGGTGGCGAGCACCAGGTGAATGCCGGCGGCGCGCGCCAGCTGGGTGATGCGTTGGATGGAGGATTCCACGTCGCGCGGGGCCACCATCATCATGTCAGCCAATTCGTCCACCACGACTAGCAGGTAGGGGTAGGGCTGGAGGGTACGGTGCGGATCATGCGCCTTAACGGTGCCCGCCCGTATCGCCTCGTTGAAATCGGTGATGTTCTTGAAGCGGTAGGACTGCATATCGTCGTAGCGCGCGTCCATCTCCTTGACCACCCATTCCAGCGCCTCGGCGGCCTTCTTCGGGTTGGTGATAATCGGGGTGATGAGATGGGGAATGCCCGCGTAAATCGTCAGCTCCACACGTTTGGGATCCACGAGGATCATCCGCACTTCGTCCGGGGTGCAACGCATGAGCACCGAGGTAATCATCGAGTTGATGAACGATGACTTACCGGCACCGGTGGCGCCCGCCACCAGCAGGTGCGGCATTTTCGCCAGGTTGGTCACCACGAACTGCCCACGCACGTTCTTTCCCACCGCCACGGTGAGGGGATGGTGGTCACGGCGCGCCACGTCGGATGCCAAGACGTCGCCTAGCTGCACCACTTCACGGTCCGCATTGGGAATTTCGATGCCGATCGCGGATTTACCGGGAATGGGGGAAAGAATACGCACATCGGCGCTCGCCACCGCGTAAGCAATATTTTTCGAGAGCTGGGTGATGCGCTCTACCTTGACACCCGGCCCCAATTCAACTTCGTACTGGGTGACCGTCGGGCCGCGCGAAAAGCCTACTACCTGCGCATCCACCCCGAAATCAGTGAAGACCTGGGTAAGCGCAGCCACAACACGATCATTGGCTTCGGTACGTTCGGGATGCACCGCTCCGCGTTTGAGCAGCTCCGGTGAGGGAAGCTCATACAAAATACTCGGGTCGAGGGCCAGTTGCTGAGTGCGGGTGAACGGTGCACCGGTATCGGGTGCGGGCAGATCAGGCACCGTAGCCTCCGCATCCTGGGTCTCAGCCACGCCGCCGGTTTTCTTGGTGCGCACTGTTTTTTTCGGCGACGGCGCCGCCCGGCCCGCCGGCCCGCCGCCCGCCGTAGTCTGCGGCAGCACCGTGGTAGCGCCCTGGGATTGCGCACCGTTGGCGCCATTGGCACCGTCTGCCCAGGCAGCCCCCGCCGCCCCGTCCGCACCATTCCCGCCGTTACTGGAGGCTGGATCGGTAGCGGCGTCGTCGTGCTCAGAAGAAGCCCCGGACAGTGCCGCATCCAAGTAACTGCGCGCGGATTTTTTTCCACGCCGGGACGTGCGCCCGGCGCTGGGGAGCCGGGTGGTGTTCTCCGCCGCGTCAATATCATGCGGGGAATCGTAGGGCACCGAGGCGGAATGCCCGCGGTTGGCGATCTCCTCCCCCGCATCAAGCTGGCGCTGTTCGCGCCGGTCCCGAATAGTCGCGGCGATATCCGCCATCGAGACGTCGGCGATATAGAACCCGGCCCACAGGATAATAATGACGAGGATAGGAACAGCTCCCCACGGGGAGAAAAGCATCTCGAGGACACCCCCGCTGAGCCACCCGATCAGGCCGCCGGCGTTTTCTACGTCCGCGAAGTGGTCGGCTGGGCTACGCGGCTGTTTTACCACATGAATAATGCCGGCCAGGCACACCACAATAATCAACACACCCAGCAGTACCCGCCGGTGTTCATTCCCGCGCGCCGGGACCACCAGCCTGATAGCGAGGGCCAAGAAGACGGCAGGAAGAAGAACGGAGAGCAGCCCGAAGATACCGGCGGTGGCGTGGTGAATAACCCCGCCAAGCACTCCGGAAATATTGAACCATTCGCGCAGTGCCACAATAACCGCGAGACCGAGGAACGTCGCCACGAGGGCGTTGCGCACATTGCCCGTCAGCTGGCGCCCCTCCGCCCGCTCCGTGGCCGCCCCGTTTGCGGGCGTGGCGGAGCGTCGGGACGGGCGGCGCGCGGGCGCCGTCGTCTCTTTCTCGGTTTTTTTGACACGTCGCTGAAACTTCACATCAAAAGCCTAGCCTTTGTGCAAAAAGTTGCCCCTCCCGGCGCGCCGCGTGCGAGGGGGACTACACCTCTACGACGGTCGGAATAATCATGGGCGAACGGCGCAGTTTACGGGAAACCCAGCGTCCCACCACACGCCGCATGGCCTGCTGCATCCCGTAGCTATCCGAACCCTTCGCCACGGCTTCTTCCAGGGCCCGCGTGACTTCCGGAGTGATGCTGTCAAAGACAGTTTCATCTTCAGCCATAGCGCGCGCCTGGAGGTGCGGGCCGGTAACGATACGCCGCGCATTGGTATCCACCACCGCGAAAATAGCAATAAAGCCTTCGTTGGAGAGGATCTGACGGTCCTTGAGTTCAGATTCGGTAATATCCCCGACCGAGGAGCCGTCTACGTAAATATTCTGGAAAGGCACCGAGCCGACGAGGCGAACTTCGCCGTCGATCATATCGATAACCGAACCGTTTTCCGCCAGGATCACATTATCGGCAGGAACCCCGGTTTTCACCGCGACGCCAGCGTTCGCGACCTGGTGGCGCACCTCCCCGTGAATGGGCATGGCGTAGGCCGGTTGCAATATGTTGTAGCAGTAGAGCAATTCGCCCTGGGCAGCGTGCCCGGATACGTGCACCCGCGCATTGCCCTGGTGGATCACATTCGCGCCGAGCTTGATGAGCCCGTTGATCACCCGGAACACCGAATTTTCGTTTCCGGGAATGAGTGAGGAGGCCAGCAGCACCGTATCCCCGGGATTAATCGCCACCTTGGGATGGGAACGATTCGCGATGCGGGAAAGCACCGCCATGGGTTCACCCTGCGAGCCGGTCGACATGTAGATGCGGCGGTTTTCGGGCAGATCCTTCATGTTCTTGAGATCGACGACGGTGCCTTCTGGCACGTCCAAATACCCCAGTTCCTCCGCGATCTTCATATTGCGCACCATGGAGCGGCCCACGAAGGCGACCTTACGACCGTTCTGAGCCGCGGCGTTGAGGACCTGCTGGACCCGGTGCACGTGCGAGGCAAAAGAGGCAACGACGATCTGCCCGGTAGCCCCGCCGATCACCGAATCAATCACCGGCTGAATTTCCGATTCGGAATGCACAAAACCGGGAATTTCGGCATTGGTGGAATCGCACATGAAGAGGTCTACGCCTTCATCCCCGGCCGCCGCGAAAGCACGCAGGTCGGTGAGGCGCCCGTCCAGCGGAAGCTGATCCATCTTGAAATCACCGGTGATGAGAATATTGCCCTCCGGGGTGCGGATGAAGAGGGCCAGTGCATCCGGAATGGAATGGTTGACGGCGATGAACTCAAATTCCATGCCCGCGATGCTCATAGAATCCCCTTCGGCCACCACGGTAACATTCGGGGAGATGTGGTGCTCCTGGAGTTTCGCCTCCACAAAAGCAATGGTCAATTGGGAGCCGATTACCGGGATATCCGGGCGCATTTTCAGCAGATACGGCACCGCCCCGATATGGTCCTCATGCCCGTGAGTGAGCACGATGGCGGCAATATCCTCGAGGCGATCTTCCAGATAGTCAAGATTCGGGAGAATAAGATCAACACCGGGTTGGGCTTCTTCGGGGAACAGCACGCCACAATCGGCAACCACCAGTTTTCCCTGGTATTCAAGAACGTTGCAATTGCGGCCAACTTCACCAAGCCCACCTAGGGGAACAATACGAACGGCATTCCGCAGCGGTGGTACAGATTTCTTCACTTCATCACTCACCCCTGTATTCTCTCACGAAGCGGGGCGCTTCCATAGGTGCTTCGTGCCCGGGCTTAAAACTGGCGGCTAGGTACCCGTGAAGTCGCGGGCACCGCGTGCGTCACCAATGAGCACCGCGTGCATCACCGGGGCACACCGTGCCCGCACCAGCAGGGTTAGCTAGCTGGGAGAAGCCCCTCGGCGCGCAGCGCTTCCGCCAATTCGGCGATTTGCGCCGTAGATGCCCCTACCAAGGGCAGACGCAGAGTAGCCGAGGGGATAATCCCGAGAAGTTTGAGTGCTTCTTTCGCCATAACGGCCCCCTGCCCGCTTCCCATAATCGCGGAAATAATTTGGCGTTGCGCGGCGGCTTCCCGGCGAGCAGCCGGCAGATCTCCGGCATCAACTTGTTCTACCAGGGCCCGCAAGCGCGCCGCAATAACATGCCCGGCCACCGAAATCACCCCGGAGGCCCCGTGCGCGAGCCAGGCGAAATTGAGGGCATCGTCGCCCGAGTAATATTCCAAGCCGGTACGTGCCATTTTGACGAAACCTGCCGCCACGTCCCCGGTGGCATCTTTCACGGCGCGGATGCGAGGGTGCTCAGCCAGGCGCAACAGCGTATCCAGTTCGAGCCGTACCCCGGTACGCCCCGGGATATCGTAAACCATCACGGGCAGATCCGTGGCTTCTGTCACGTTCACAATATGTTGGTAGACGCCTTCTTGGGAGGGCCGGTTGTAATACGGGGCGACGACGAGCAGCCCCTGCGCCCCACTCTTCTCGGCGCCGCGGGCAATGCGCACCGCGTGAGCGGTGTCATTGGAACCGGCACCGGCGATCACCATGGCGCGGTTACCCACCGCCGCGCACACTTCCCGCACCAGGACATCTTTTTCCGGCTGGTGCGTGGTGGGAGATTCTCCGGTGGTGCCAGATAGGAGCAGGGAATCACAGCCCTGATCCACGAGGGTGGTGGCCAGCGCCACCGCGGCATCAACATCCAAGGACCCGTCGGCGTGGAAAGGTGTCACCATAGCGACGCTAACGGATCCGAAACTACGTGAAGGCAAAGTGTGCTCGTCCATGGGCTCAGCCTATCGTTCCCAGCTCATGTACCGCTCTAATCCCACCTGCACGCCCGGATGCTGGTCAATGCCGCGGATGGCCAGAAGCACCCCGGGCATAAAAGACTCACGGGTGAACGAGTCTTGGCGCAAAGTGAGCTGTTCCCCCGGATTTCCCAGCAGCACAGTTTCGTGGGCATTCAGGCCCCGGAGGCGGACCGCGTGCACCGGGATGCCGGCAATTTTCTCCCCGCGAGCGGGTGCAGGCCCGACGGTGGCATCGGGAGCCGGGGCGCATCCGGCTGCAGCCCGGGCCGCCGCGATTTTCTCCGCGGTGGCGCGCGCCGTTCCCGAGGGAGCATCAACTTTATCGGGATGGTGCATTTCCACCACTTCGACGGATTCGAAATACGGGGCGGCCATTTCCGCGAACATCATGGTGAGCACGGCACTCAAACCAAAATTCGGGGCAATAAGCACATGGCGCCCCGTCTCCTTGGCCACCGTCTCGATGCGCGCAATCTTTTCCGGGGTCCATCCCGTGGCCCCGACGACGGCGTGACAGCCATTGGTCAGCAAAGCCCGCACGGTATCTTCCGTGGCATCGGGAACGGTGAAATCAACTCCCACGGTGGCACCCGCCAGGGTCCGGGCGTTGATGGGATCGTCCTTGGTGATCCGGGCGGTCAGGTTCATATCGGGAGCATCGGTAACGGCGGTGCACACGGTGCTACCCATCCGTCCCGCCGCGCCGATTACAGCTACGTTGATAGTCATACCGTCCATGCTACGTGGCCTGGATAGACTAGGTGCTATGAGTTTTGGATATGAGCACAGCTCGGAACGTTACGATGCCCACGGTGGGCGCGACTACCGGGGCACCCGGGGCCCGCGCGAAGGCCGAGATCGCCAATTTGACCGCCGGAATAGGCGAGGCGGGGGGCCGCGGGAACGGCGTGAATTTGTGCGGGTCGAGGGAGACGACGTCGATCTTATCGACCGTCTCCACGAACTGGACGGACGTAACTACCCGGCCTACAAGTCCGTTATCGGTGATTATGACTACGGCATGTACACGGTCCATATTGATCGGGTGCAATCCGATCCCTACGCCCCGCCCTCCTCGTTGCGGGTGACCGCCGATCCGGCGAAGGTGGGGATTCCCGCTGACCTTCTCACCACCCCGGAACAGCGCCTGGCTGTTGCTGATTTCCTGGCCCGTACTTTTGCGGAGCGCGCCCGCCATTCTCGCGATATTTCCATCGCGAAAGTGGGGCAAGAGATTTTGGAGCGTTCGAGCGCGACTGTTTTCGCCAATCACGTGGAACTACGTTTCCAATGTCATTTCCCGGCTCAGGGGCGCACCATCCTCGGGCACGCCATGGCGCAAACCGCAGATGAGTACCTTCCCGAGATTATCGAAGCCACGCTCAATTTCTCCTCCGAAGGGGAAGAATTCGCTGCTCACCGGGCCGCATTACGCAGGCACGTGGAAGCCTATGAGGATTATCTCGCTCTCCAGGCAGTGGTTCGGGAGCGCGGTTGGATTGGTTTTATTAACGACGGCGCGGTGCTGGTGCGCCGCTCAGGAATTTCCGATCTTCCTTTGACAGACGCCATCGCCTTCTCCAGCCCCGAGAACTTGCGTGAAAGTGTGCATCTCCCCCATGCCGGTGAGGTGACCGGTATGCCGATTATCCCGGGTATCACGGTGATCGTCGGCGGGGGCTACCACGGTAAATCCACGCTGCTCTCCGCTCTCGAGCGCAGCGTCTATCCGCATATCCCCGGGGACGGCCGCGAACTGGTGGCCCTGGATCCCAGCGCGATGAAAGTGCGTGCTGCCGATGGGCGCTGGGTGACTGGCGTGGATGTCTCGGCTTTCATTAATTCCCTGCCCGATGGCACGGACACCACCGATTTTTCTACCGAAAACGCGTCGGGTTCCACGTCGCAGGCCGCCGCTATTTCCGAGTCCATCGAAGCAGGTTCGCGGGTCTTGCTTATTGATGAGGACACGTCGGCTACTAATCTCATGATTCGTGATGAGCGGATGCGCGAGCTGGTTCCTGCCACTCAGGAACCTATTACACCTTTTGTGGATCGGGTGGCCGGTATGGCGCGCGCCGGTATTTCCACCATTATGGTCATGGGTGGCTCGGGCGATTATTTAGATGCCGCGGATCGGGTGCTTCTCATGGACCACTATGTGTGCCACGATGTTACGGAACAGGCCCGTAAGGTAGCGGCAGCACACCCGCGGGAACGCAATGATATTGCTGAGTTTACACACCCGGCACCGCGCTATCCGCTCCCGCTCAAAGCCCACGGGGTGAAGGCGAAAACGAAATCGCGCGGGGTGGATCTTATTTCTCTGGACCGCGCGGATATTGATGTCAGTGATGTGCCCCAGATTGTGGATCCGGGTCAGACCGCCGCGATTGCCTGGGCGATTCGCTCCCTGACCGACCCCACCCGCGCTCTATGCCTGCGGGGCAAATACAGCGTCCCGGAGGGTATAGAGCGCCTCGAAGAAGCGATCGCTACGCACGGTCTGGATGCCCTGGGTGCCGGTGAGAAACCAGCTTTCCTGGTACGGCCGCGCGCGGTGGATATCGCCGCGGCGCTTAACCGTTACCGCACCCTCAAGGTGGTGCACGCACCGGTGGACGATCCGACCTCGGACGGGGCGGAGGATGCAGAAAACGCTCAAGATACCGTCGCCACGGAGGTCGCGCCGTCGGCCGAAAGCGCACCGTCCGCACCGTCGGCCGAAAGCGCCCGCTAGTTCTCCGGTCCGACCGTTACACACGAACGCTGGCCTGCCGCAATACGGCGGGCCAGCTCGTTTATATCGGCGGCGCGCACGGCGCGGGCCCGGCGCAGGTGTTCCTCATGCGAAATGAGGCTGCCGCGCACCAGCTCGGAGGTGCCGAGCCGGGTCATGGCGGTGCCCACTCGTTCGGCGTCGAATACAATATCGGCACGCAGGCGCCGGAAGGCGGATTCCGTTTCTTCTTCGCTTACGCCGTCGCGGGCGAGGCGATCCAATTCGGTCATCATGAGCTCGCGTACGGTGCCCACATTATGCGGGGCGCAGCCTGCCGCTAGGCAGAACATCCCACCTTCGCGATAGCTGACCGGGAAGGAATAAGTCGAGTAGGCCAGGGCGCGCCGCTCGCGAATTTCCTGGAAAAGCCGCGAGGAAGTTCCCCCGCCCAGAATCGCATTGAGGGCGAGCAAAGTGGGCAGGTCCTCACTGGTCAAGCTCACCCCCGGCATCCCCACGATAACCGCCGCCTGCTCCACTTCCTTCGGAACGTGCAGCTCGCGCGCTTCCTGGTAGACGATAGGCGGGGCGATACGGCGCGGGTGCGCATCGCGCTCCGTGCTCAAATCCCAGCCCCCGTCACTCAGCGCGCGCACCGCCAGCTCGCATAGTTTGTCATGGTCGACGGCGCCCGCGGCAACCACCACCACTTCATCAGGATGGTAGACCCCGTGGTAGTGCTCGAGAAGCGCCTCGTGTTGCAATGCCCGCACCGTCTGCGCCGTTCCCCCGACGGGGCGCGCCAGCGGGTGATCCCCAAAGACAAGCTGCGGGATTTTTTCCATGGCGGTATCGGTGGCGTCGTCAGTGTACATGGCGAGCTCTTCGAGGATAACGCCGCGTTCCACCGCAAAGTCTTCGGCACTGAGGGTCGCGCTGGTGAGCATATCGGCGAGGATATCAATAGCCTGGGGCAGGTCCTCGTCAAAAATATGACCGTGATAGTGGGTGTATTGCTTCGAGGTAGCCGCGTTGAATCCCCCGCCCAGGTAGTCCGTTTCTCGCGAAATATCGAGGGAGCTGCGCCGCTTCGTGCCTTTGAACAGCAGATGCTCGAGGAAATGGGTGGATCCTTGGGTCGCCGCCACTTCGTCGCGAGACCCGGCGCCCACCCACATGCTGACGTAGGTGGAGTGAATATGGGGCAGGCGGTAGCTGAGGACACGGAGCCCGCCGGGGAGGACGGTGCGGCGCAGAAGTGCGCCGTCGTCGTCAATACTGAGACTTGCGCCCGTATCAAGCGGAAGGGGCAGTTCGCTATACAACATGGGAATACTTTCCTGGATAGTTACGCAAACTCCCCGAACGTCCGGAAACATTCGGGGAGCTCACTGTACCTTAGCGCCCGTAGGCGCGGGTTTTAGTCTTCGTCCGTGTGAACGGTGCGACGACGCCGCCGCGAACCGCGACTTCCACGCGAACCGCGACTCGAGCTGGAATCAGCATCGGAATCGTCGGCCGAAGGTGCGCTGGGCGCCGAGGACTCGCTGCGCCGGCGCGAACGGGAACGTGCCCGGTTCTGCCGCGGGGCGCTCTCCTCCGCGTCATCGTGTTCGCCCTGCTCGGTAGTTTCGGTTTCGGCGTTTGCTTCGCCTTCCGGAACGACCGCTTCCAGGGAGATCTTGCCGCGATCATCGATTTCACCGATTTCAACCTCGACCTTATCGCCCACGTTGAGGACATCTTCCACGTTCTCCACGCGCTTGCCGCCCACGAGGCGGCGAATCTGGGAAATGTGGAGGAGGCCATCACGGCCCGGGGTAAGGGAGATAAACGCACCGAAGGTGGTGGTCTTGACCACGGTACCCACGTAGCGTTCACCCACTTCGGGAAGCTGCGGGTTGGCGATGGAATTGACGGTGTCACGAGCGGCTTCCGCGGAGACGCCGTCGGAGGCGCCGATGAAGACGGTGCCGTCATCTTCGATAGTGATTTCCGCGCCGGTGTCTTCCTGGATCTGGTTGATCATCTTGCCCTTGGGGCCGATGACCTCACCGATCTTGTCCACCGGAATCTTCACCGTGAGGATGCGAGGGGCGGTGGGCGCCATCTCATCGGGACCGTCAATGGCCTGGTTCATGAGATCGAGAATGGCCAGGCGGGCATCACGGGCCTGGGAAAGCGCCGCGGAAAGAACTTCCGCGGGGATGCCGTCCAGTTTGGTGTCCAGCTGGAGCGCGGTCACATACTCGCGGGTACCGGCCACCTTGAAGTCCATATCGCCCAGGGCGTCTTCCGCACCGAGGATATCGGTGAGGGTCACGTACTTGGTTTCCCCGTCGATCTGGGCGGAGATAAGGCCCATGGCGATGCCGGCAACCGGGGCCTTGAGCGGCACCCCGGCATTGAGCAAGGACATGGTCGAGGCGCATACGGAACCCATGGACGAGGAGCCGTTCGAGCCCATCGTCTCAGAGACCTGGCGGATGGCGTAGGGGAATTCTTCCCGGCTGGGCAGCTGGGATTCCAGGGCCATTTCGGCCAGGTGCCCGTGCCCGATTTCGCGGCGCTTGGGGCTGCCCACACGCCCGGTTTCCCCGGTGCAGTAAGGCGGGAAGTTGTAGTGGTGGATGTAGCGCTTGTGGGTAATCGGGGAAAGATTATCCAGCGGCTGCTCCATCTTGAGCATATTGAGAGTGGTCACCCCGAGGATCTGCGTTTCGCCACGCTGGAAGATCGCCGAGCCGTGCACGCGCGGCAGCACGCCGGCCTGCGCGGAAATCGAGCGAATATCGGTGGGGCGGCGCCCGTCCATACGCACGTTTTCGGTGAGGACGTGGCGGCGCATAACTTCCTTGAAGTGGTCATTGACCGCAGCAGCGAGGCACGGACCGTCTTCTTCCAGGTCGAACTGGGCATCGGCGGGCACCGTCAGTTCGGAAACGATCTGATCGGTGAGGTCGTTGAGAGCGGTATCGCGCTCCACCTTGTCCACAATTCCGAGGATGGTGTTGAAACGATCCCCGAGTGCATTCCCGACGGCCTCAAATTGGGCATCGGTGTAATTCGGGAAGAAGGGGTAGTCCGCGGTGGGCTTCCCGCATTCTTCGATGAGGGTGCGCTGCGCTTCGCAGAGGGTGCGGATAACACCCTTGGCGGCTTCCAGACCCTGGGTAATAACCTCTTCGGTGGGGGCGATGCCACCGGCGGCCACATTAGCTTCCGTTTGTTCGGGAGCTTGGGCCTCCACCATGGTGATGGCGACGTCATCCCCAACAATGCGCCCGGCAATATCCATGGAGAAGGTGGCGCGCGCCATTTCCGACCAGCGCGGGAAGGCGATCCACTGCCCGTCCACGAGGGACACGCGAGTGCCGCCGACCGGCCCGGCGAAGGGCAGATCCGTCAGCGAGGTGGACAGGGAAGCGGCGTTAATCGCGAGGACGTCGTAAGCATCATCCGGATGGATTGAGAGGACTGTTTCCACGATCTGCACTTCGTTACGCATGCCCTTGGTGAAGAGCGGGCGCAGGGGGCGGTCGATAAGGCGGGCAGCCAGAATGGCGTCCGTACCGGGCCGACCTTCGCGACGGAAGAAGGAGCCGGGAATTTTACCGGCCGCGTAGGATCGCTCTTCTACGTCCACCGTCAGCGGGAAGAAATCAAAATGTTCCTTCGGGCTTTTCGAGGCGGTGGTTGCGGAGAAAACGGTGGTTTCCCCGTCCAGGTAGGCCAGGGCAGCGCCGTTAGCCTGTTGGGCAAGCAGCCCGGTTTCAAAACGAATGGTACGTGTTCCAAAGGAACCGTTATCAACAACGGCTTCCACACTATGAATATTGGGACCCTCCACGGGACCTCCTTTTATTTCGGCCGCGAGGCGGCCATCAGTGGTAATTCACGAAAACGGGCCTTGCGTTCCCGCCTTCGTCAACCATCACCGAAGACCACGTTCGCGGTACTCCACATATTGGGGTGCGCAGGCGCGCCACACCCTGTCTATCGTAGTGCCCGAGCAAGCAGCTGAGCGCCGCGCGCGGTTCACTTGCGGCGATGCTGAGCAGCTTCTCACGCCTGCGGGCATACGGAAAGCGGCCCGGGATGAAACCCGAGCCGCTTTAAGTACTTATCGACGCAAGCCGAGACGTGCGATCAGCGACCGGTACCGCTCGATATCTTCCTCAGCGAGGTAGCTGAGAAGGCGGCGGCGCTGGCCGATAAGAAGCATAAGACCACGACGCGAATGGTGGTCGTGGATGTGCGAGCGGAAGTGCTCCGTCAGCTGTGAAATACGAGCCGAGAGCAGGGCCACCTGCACTTCGGGGGAACCGGTATCGCCCTCATGCGTGGCGTATTCGGCAATGATCTTCTGCTTTTCTTCAGGCTTGAGGGCCATGCGATTCTCCTTAGTTTCCGTTGCACGGAGCTCCGGGGCATGTTCTCCCAGGCATGACGCTACCGTGGCCGATGTAAACGGCCTGAAAATTCTAGCACACGGCGACGACGCCCCGCACTGGCGTATCCGCCAGTGCGGGTGTGGCCTTCCCCGCTTTCTCTTGGCCGGTCGATGGCAGGTAGCTAGGAGCGATCGACGAAACCGCTGAGCGCCATATTGACGAGGGAGACCACAATCCCACCGAAGAGGGCCGCCCAGAAGCTGCCCACAACCAGGTGCACCGCCAAGCTCTGGGAGGCCCAGGCGGTGAGCGAGATCATCGCCGCGTTGACCACGAGGGAGAAGAGCCCGAGGGTGAGGATATAGAGCGGGAAGGAAAGGAATTTCAGGATCGGGCGGATAACCGCGTTAAGGATGGCAAGAATGAGGCCGGCCACCACGAACCATCCAATGAGACGGAGGGTATCGGGGGCCTCCCCCACCATTGCCAGACCGGGGATCAAGAGCGTGGCCACCCACAGCGCAAGAGCATTAATGGCGACGCGAAGAGCGAATGTACTCATGCACCTACCCTAGCGAATGCTGCACGCCGTTTCCCGACCGTGCTGATGATGCGGCCGGTCATGAGGCCTGCACTGACCCGGGTGGGACACGTCCGGCGGGCGGAACACCCAGTCGGTCTGCGGTTTCCAAAACGTCCATGTCGATCCGAGTCAACAATTCATCAACCGAACCGAATGTGAGCATGGGGCGGATACGGGAAACGAAATCGATACTGATGGGTTCTCCGTAGAGGTTGAGATCGCTACGCCCGAGTACGTGGGCTTCCACGGTGCGTTCCTGGCCCTCGAATTGAGGATTGGTGCCCACCGAGATGGCCGCCGGGAGATATTCTTCGGCGGTACCACCTGGAATATGGCGCACCAGCCACCCGGCGTACACGCCATCCGCGGGAACTTCGCCCAAATCATCCCCGCTGAGATTGGCGGTGGGGAACCCCAATTCGCGCCCGCGCCGTGCCCCGTGTACCACGGTGCCGTGAATACGGTGCGGGCGCCCCAGGATCTGCGCGGCGCTAGCGACATCACCGGTAGCAAGCGCGGCGCGCACCCGAGTAGAGGACCACCGTTCCCCCTCGGCGTCACAGCGGTCTCCTACGATTTCCACACCGAAACCCAGCTCGGTACCGAAGCGGCGCAGCACCGCCTCATCCCCGGTATTCCCCGCCCCGAAGCGGGCATCGTGCCCAACCACCACGAAACCGGCCCGGAGTTGGCCCACAAGCTGATCCCGCACAAATTCCGCGGCGGTGGCGCGGGCGTAGGCCGCGTCGTAATGCTGGAGATAGAGCGCATCCACTCCCAGCGTTTCAATGCGGTTAATACGATCTTGCAGGCTCATAACGAGGCGAATATGCGCCTCGGGGCGGTGGACGGTGGCCGGATGGGGATCAAACGTGAGAACAATAACGGGCCAACCGAGTTCCCGGCCAATATCAACCGCGCGGGTGAGAACGGCGCGGTGCCCACGGTGGACGCCGTCGTATACCCCGAAGGTCACCACGCTCCGGTCAAAATCCGGCGAAATATCTAAGGGAGATGTCCAAATCTGCACGTTCTCCAGGGTAGCTTATCCCCACCGTTATCCCACGTGCGCAAAAACCAAAATTTTTTGCGCGCGCGGGCTTGACATTTTTCCGTCATGGCGCAGGGCCGTTCGTGCCCCGTATACCCCAAAATCCCGGTGATTTTCCAGATAAACTGGTACGCGAAGAAAGCGTGCGCAGCGTCGGGCAGCCAGGTTACGGTGCCCCGGGCCTGCGCGCAGAACAGCTGTGGCGATGGGAGGCACCAATGGCACGATTTGTGAGCGCCGGTGAAGCGCTTGTGGACATTATTATCCGTGAGGGAGAGACCGGACCGGGCACTGAGGTCGTGGGCGGTTCACTTCTCAATGTGGCATCCGGTGTCTCCCGACTCGGCCAGCACGTGGAGCTCGCTACCTGGTTCGGACGTGATGAGCGCGGGGAACGAATCGCTGCGCAGGCAGCCGCCATGGGTGTGGAGATTGTCCCCGGGTCCGACGGCGCCAGTCGCACCACCACCGCGAGCGCTTTCCTCGACGCGGAGGGCCGGGCGCGTTATGAGTTCGACGTCGAATCGGACCTCCCCGAGATTCCGGACCCGGATACGGTGGGGCACCTGCACTGTGGTTCGTACTCTGCGGTGGTGGGCACCTCGAGCAAGAAGATTTTGCGCGCCGTCAAGCGCCAGGCCCTCACCGGCACAGTTTCTTATGATCCGAATGCCCGCCCGGATCTGATGGGTTCTCCCGAAAAGGTGCGGGAGAGCATTGAGGAACTGGTGGCACTGTGCGATGTGGTCAAGGCCTCTGATGAGGACCTCGAATGGCTCTACCCCGGTGAGCCGGTGGAGCGGATTATGCGCCGGTGGGTTACCTCCGGGCCTGGCATGGTGGTGGTCACCCGCGGGCCGTGGGGTGCTTATGTCAAGCTAGCCGGGGAACGCGATATGCTCGTCGTCGATCCGCTTAATGTGGAGCTGGGAGACACGGTAGGTGCCGGTGATTCCTTCATGGCCGGGATGCTGGCCGGGCTCTTGGAGGCCGGGCTCCTCGGCTCGGTGGAAGCCAAGCAGCGCCTGCGCGCAGCCCATTTCTCTGACGTACGCCCCGCCCTGCACCAGGCGGTTATTACGGCGGGGCTGACCGTCAGCCACGACGGTGCGTACTCCCCCACTCCCGCGGAGGTGGACACCGTCCGCACCGGCGATCCGGCGCTACGTTAAGTATTATTTTGGAAGGAAAATAAATGACACTCCCCTTCGTTGTTGGGGCGTATGCTTCGCTCCCCGAACCTGCCTCGCAGCCCGACTACTATCATCTGCTGGCGGAGCAGGAATGGATCTCCGGAATCGAGATTCCTTTCCCCGGAGTCCTGGCCAGCGATGCCAAGACTATTGCGGATGTGATCGCCCCGCACTGGACACTTAACACAATTACCGCGATTCCCGGCACCATGCAGAACGTCGGCAAAAACCCGGCTTTCGGACTGGCCTCCCCCGACGAGGAGGGCCGCGCGGCCGCTCTCGCTTTCACCCGCGAGATTCGCGACGCCGTTGCCTCCCTCTCTCAGCTCAGCGGCCGCCCCGTCATCACGAAGGTGCAGCTCCATTCAGCCCCCACAAAGCAGGCCGACGGCGCAGCTTTCCGCGCCTCCCTTGCCGAGCTATCGGAGTGGGATTGGTCCGGGGCAGTTCCGGTGATTGAGCATTGTGACCGCTATATTGAAGGTCAAGCTCCGGAAAAGGGCTTCCTTGCTCTCGAGGAAGAAATCGCCATCTGCCAAGAGCTGGGCCTGGGTATCCACATTAACTGGGGCCGCTCCGCACTCGAGGAACGTAGCGCGGATACTGCTTTCGCCCATATCGAGGCGTGCGGACAGGCGGGGGTACTTGCAGGTCTCATGTTCTCCGGGGCGGGCCCGGCAGAAACCCAGTACGGCTACTCCTGGATTGATGGGCATCTCCCCTCGCAGACCGATGAACCAACATCGATTATGACGGCGGGAGAAATCACCCGCTGTGCCACCGCCGCTCGTGAGGGCGGGGCGCAGTACCTAGGTGCTAAGATCTGCGTGCCGGCCAATGCTTCCTTGCCCGAGCGCGTGGCCATGCTTGAGCATATTCACCGTGCCGCGGTAGCGAACTAGCCGCACATTACCGCTAGCGCATGCATCACCCCGCGCCGGTCACCTTCACGGTGCCGGCGCGGGAATTTTTATGCGTCTACACGCCGAGAGGGAATACTGTGGCCGGCCGGAAAGTATCCCCGTGCCGGTGCACAACCGCAACAAGGTCATCATCGCGCAGCAGGGCAACGGTGCCAGCTTCACTTCCCACACCGGGGGTATCTGCCTGCGCCATTCCTCGAGCGAGCCCGTCCTCCGGTGCCATTACTCCGGCAGAAGTCACTTCTCTCCCCCGCACTTTGAGGAACTGGCCGTGACGCACAGATTCGGCTTCAGATGGGTCAATCTGTGCTGTTGGCAGCGCACGAGCGGCCACCTGTGCCAGCGGGATGACCGGGAGCTGTGCCCCGTTCTCCACCAGTTGCGCCAATTCCGCTATGCTCACCGCTTCGTCTTGGCTGAAGCCACCTACGCGGGTGCGTCGCAACGAGCTCATAAGGGCCGCGCATCCCAGCGCTATCCCGGTATCGCGGGCTAGGGCGCGGACGTACGTACCCGAGGAGCAGCTCACTTCCACATCAACATCCGCAACCGATAGCGGTGCTTCTTCGGCTTCGACCTGATGCGCACCATCCCCCAGAGCCGCGCCATCCGGTACCACCACGTTATCGGTCTCCACGTGGCGCCAACGGAGCTCCCCGCTACGCTCCAGCCGCGCGATATGAACCGGCACCGCATCGAGCACCACCTCCTGGCCAGCTCGAGCCAGGTCATAGGCCCGCTTGCCGGCGATCTTCTTGGCCGAATACGCCGAGGGCACCTGGGAGATGTCACCTTGTAGGGAGGAGAGGGCAGCGTCAAGCTGCGCCGTCGTTCCAGAAAAACCTGGAGCGGACGTGACGGTACCGGTGCAGTCCTCGGTATCGGAGCCGATGCCGAGTGTAAACGTGGCCCGGTAGTCTTTATCGGCTCCGCTCAGGTAGGTGAGGAGCCGGGTACCTGCGCCGATGCCCACCACAAGCACCCCGGTGGCCATCGGGTCGAGAGTGCCGGCATGCCCCACTTTGCGGGTGGCGCATAAACGACGCAGCGCGGCAACGACATCGTGGGAGGTCACTCCGGCGGGTTTATCAATAATCAGAACGCCGCTCGGCGCCGGATACTGCGCGCGGGGTAGATCAGGCCAAGGATTCTGGCGCATCGGTTTCATGCGGTGCCTCCGGGGCAGACGGAGCATGCGGGAGCGACGGTGCCTCGGAGCCTGACGGGGTGGCACCACCGTCCTCCGTTACCTCACGGGGCTTACGGTAGGGATCGGCTTCCCCCGCGTATTCCTTTCCCTCCGCGTTGCGCGCCAGTTCGGCATCACGGTGCAGGGCCGCGGCCAACACATCCTCAAAAGTGCGGGCACCTTCGGGTAGTTCGTCGGCCACGAATTCCAGGGTAGGGGTGAGCCGCAAGCCGAGCTGGCGCCCCACTTCCGAGCGCAACGCGCCCTTGGCCGCTTCCAGTCCGCGGGCGGCATCTTTCACCTGGTGCTCGTGCCCGATCGCGGTGAAGAATACGGTGGCATGCTGGAGATCACCGGTCACCCGGGTATCGGTAATGGTCACCATATTCAGGCGTGGGTCTTTCATACGGGTGTTAATGGTTTGCGCCACGATCTGCTGGATGCGTTTCGCCACCCGTTCCGCACGGGGATTAGCCATCTTCGTCTCCTTTATTACTGGTGATATGCTGCGGCCCGCCAGCGCCAGTGGCGATCCGGCGGGCCGCAACATTCCTCAGAACTGGCCCCTAGCTGCGAGCCTTCTCCTGCATCTCGAAGGTTTCAATAATGTCGCCTTCGTGAATATCGCGGTAGCCGAGCGTAATGCCGCATTCGTAGCCTTCGCGTACTTCGGTAACATCGTCCTTTTCGCGGCGCAGCGAGACAATTTCGAGCTCGGGTTGTACCACGACGCCGTCGCGTACCAACCGTGCCTTCGCCCCGCGCTTGATCGCGCCAGTGCGGACAATGGAGCCGGCAATGGTGCCGGCCTTGCCCGAGCGGAAGAGCTGGCGCACTTCGGCGCTGCCCAGCTGAACTTCCTCGAGAACGGGCTTGAGCATGCCCTTGAGGGCCGCTTCCACTTCCTCGATGGCCTGGTAGATGACCGAGTAGAACTTCATCTCCACGCCTTCGCGTTCGGCCAGATCCGCTACGCGTTCCGCCGGGCGCACATTGAAACCGATAATGACGGCGTTATCAACGGTTGCGAGATTGACGTCGTTCTGGGTGATAGCACCCACACCACGGTGGATGATCTGCAGCGCCACTTCGTCGTCGACCTCAATATCGAGAAGCGAGGATTCCAGCGCTTCCACCGCACCGGAGGAATCGCCCTTGATAATAAGGTTGAGCGTTTCGACGCTGCCTTCCTTAAGGACATCCCCGAGGTTCTCCAGCGAGACGCGCTTGCGACGCCGTGCCAGAGAAGCCGCCCGTTGGGCCGACTCGCGCTGTTCGGCAATTTGGCGTGCGGTTCGTTCGTCGTCTGCCACGAGGAAGGCATCCCCGGCGGAGGGCACCGCGTCCAAGCCGAGCACCTGGACCGGCATGGAGGGGCCGGCTTCCTTGACCGGGTTGCCGCTGGCATCGAACATGGCACGCACGCGCCCGTGGGCAATACCCACCACGATGGGATCGGAGATCCGCAGCGTACCGGTTTGCACCAGTGCGGTAATCACCGAACCGCGGCCCTGATCGAGCTTCGCTTCGATGGCAACACCGCGCGCGGTGCGATCCGGATTGGCCTTGAGTTCCAGTTCGGCATCGGCCACGTAAAGGATGGCTTCGAGGAGATCGTCGATGCCGATACGCTGCTTGGCCGACACGTCGAGGAACATGGTGTCCCCGCCGTATTCTTCGGCGATGAGGCCGTATTCGGTTAGCTGGCTGCGCACCTTCTGCGGGTTGGCGCCTTCCACGTCGATCTTGTTGACCGCGACGATGATCTTCACACCCGCGGATTGCGCGTGGTTGATAGCTTCCACCGTCTGGGGCATCACACCGTCGTCCGCGGCGACCACGAGGATCGCGATGTCGGTAATATCCGCACCGCGGGCGCGCATCTGGGTGAAGGCTTCGTGACCGGGGGTATCAATGAACGTGATCGCCCGGGTTTCGCCTTCGTATTCGATATCGGTCTGGAAAGCACCGATGGCCTGGGTAATACCGCCCGATTCGGTACCTTCCACCCGCGAGTGGCGGAACGCATCGAGGAGCTTGGTTTTACCGTGGTCCACGTGGCCCATAACGGTAACAACCGGGGGACGCGGCTTGAGGTTCTCTTCGTCTTCCAGGAGCTCTTCTTCTTCGAGGTTAATATCGAAGCTCTCCAGGATTTCACGATCCTCATCCTCAGCGGAGAGAACTTCCACCTCGTAGCCGAGTTCGGCTCCCAGCAGCTTGAAGGTATCTTCGTCCAGCGACTGGTTCATCGTGGCCATTTCGCCCATGCGGAAGAGCACGGTGATGAGGGCCGCCGAGGACGCACCGATACGTTCGGCGAAGTCCGCCAGCGAAGCACCCTGGCGCAGGCGCACCACGGTGGAGCCATCCCCGCGGGGAACCTGGACGCCGGAAAGCATTGGCGAGGACTGTGCCTCGTATTCTTCGCGCCGGGTCCGCTTGGACTTGCGGCCTCCGCCACCTCCGCGGCGCCCGAAAGCACCGGCGGTGGAACCGCCGCGCGAGCGCCCGCCACTGCGGGTGAAACCGCCCGTGGGCCGACCCTGACCGCCGCGGTTCTGACCGCCACCAGCCGGGCCCCGCCCGCGGCCACCGCCGCGACCGCCCCGCCCGGAGGAGGGAGCACCGGCCATCTGGTTAGGCATCATCGCCGGCGAGGGGCGCGAACCTCCGTGCCCGCGCCCGCCACCGGAACGCTGCCCGCCGCCACCGTGGTTGTTCTGATGCGAGCCCTGATGCGCACCGGGGCGGGGAGTACCCGCATTCTTGCGCCCGCCACCGGGACGGGGCATACCTTGCGAAGTGGCATACGGATTATTGCCGGGCCGCGGGCCGCGCCCGCCACCGGGACGGGGCATACCCTGCGAGGTGGCATAAGGGTTGTTCCCGGGGCGCGGGGTGCGCTGATCGGCTTCGGCACGCGCCGCCTTGGCGGATTTCACCGCGCCGCGCGGGGTAGGAATATTGGAGCGGCCGGAGTGCCCATTTTCCTGGGGCTTTGCGCCGCCGTGCGCGGCATCAGCGCCGTGCCCAGTTCCCGCTCCCTCGGACTTGCCGGACGGTGCAGACGCACCGGGCTTGGGAGCCGGTTTCGGCGTGGCTTGCTGCGGGCCGGGCTTACCGGGCTTCGGGGCCGCACTGCCATGAGCGCCAGCTGCGGAGCCGGGCTTAGGCACACCGGCGCTAGCGCCGGTTCCGGTAACGGCTCCGGCAGCGCCTGCCACCGCGGCCGGGGTGGGCGCCGCGGCACTATCCGAACGCTGCTTGGCAGGAGTCGGCTTCGGGCCGGGCTTGGGTGCGCCGGTGCCGGCAACACCGGAGTTCGCGGCTGCCTTCGCCTGCGCCGTCACATCGACAATCGAGGCCGAACCGGCGGGCATATCCACCGCATCGGGTGCCACGGGATGCTTACGGGCAGGTTTGCGCGGTGCCGGCTTTGCGCTCCCCTTGGATTCAACCAATTCGGGGTGCGCTTCAAAGTATTCACGTGCTTTACGCACAACAGGTGCCTCAATGGTGGACGAGGCAGATTTGACGAATTCGCCATTCTCCTTGAGTGTGGCCAGCAGCTTCTTGCTGGTCACCCCCAGTTCTTTGGCGAGTTCATGGACGCGGACTTTTGCCACAGTTCTCCTTCGTTGGGCCCGGCAAAAGTGCGCGCGGACCCGCTAAATCCGGTTGTTCATCGTTGGGTACTCATCGGGTGCCCATCAGCTTCCAACCCGCTTTCTTGGTCTCGGGTTTTCGCTCCGCTCACGCGAGCGAACTGATTACTTCTGTTACGGCATGCGGAGGAAGAACGACGGCGCAGCGAAAGGCATGCGCAAGTTGTCCCGTCCGCATTCCCCTGGCTAGACAGTCAGGGTGGGCGTGCACCCACGCACCCCGGCCGGGCAGTCGCTGTTCTCTATCCACAACAACTCCCGCATCGGTTAGCGCTAAGCGCACCAGATCCTCCCGGGCAGCACGCTGACGGCACCCCACGCACATGCGCGGATTTTTCGCCATCATCCCACCGCCTCGAAATTCACACCCTATCTATTTTAGCGGCAAGATGCTACTAGCGCACGTCATCATGCACGTGTGCCGCGTGATCTTCCCCGTGTTCAGCATCGTTGGGGGCTTCGCCACCGGAAATTTCCGCGACGGGAGCTTCGTGCACATCGGATTCTTTACGAATATCGATGGACCACCCGGTGAGCTTGGCTGCTAGGCGCACATTCTGCGCTTCTTTACCGATAGCGAGGGATGCCTGCCCATCGGGAACAATGGCGCGGGCCTGGCGTTTCTCCACGGAGATGATATCCACCCGGGTTACCTTCGCGGGGGACAGTGACGCGGCGATAAATACCGCCGGATCATCGTTGTAATCAACGATGTCAATTTTCTCCCCACCCAGCTCCGTGGTGACCGCACGCACGCGCTGACCGTTATGGCCAATACATGCACCCTTGGCATTAACCTCCGGATCCTCGGCGTACACGGCAAGCTTGGAGCGGTGCCCCGCTTCGCGCGCGAGCGCCACGAGTTCCACCGTCCCACTGGCAATTTCAGGCACTTCCAGTTCAAAGAGACGGCGCACAAAATCCGGGTGGGTACGCGAGAGCCGAATAGAAGCACCACGGCTGGTGACCACTACGTCCAAGACAAGGGCGCGGATGCGATCCCCCCTGTTGAGATGCTCGGTAGGAACCTGTTCCTCCGCTCGCAAAATAGCTTCGTGGTCCCCCACTTCCACGAGGAGATCGCGGGAGAAGCTATCGCGTCCGGCCCGGCCTTGCACAACGCCGGAAATAATGTCACCCTGCTTATTTTTGAAGGAGCCGAGCACGCGATTCGCCTCGGCTTCCTTGAGGCGCTGGGCGATAACGGATTTCGCCGTCGCCGTCGCAATGCGCCCAAAATCGTGCGGGGTGTCATCGAATTCACCGACGACATTACCCTCTTCGTCAATTTCCGGGGCCCACACCACGATTTTTCCGGTGCGCCGATCCATATCGACCCGGGCCCCGCGAATCGCGCCGGGCACCCGCGCATAGGCGTGCAACAGGGCATCTTCAATTGCTTCGACGAGTACATCGGAGCTCAGGCCAAGTTCACTTTCCAGGGCCCGCAGCTCGTTCATGTGAATTTGAATATCCACGATTTCTCCTACTCTTCCTCGCCGTCGCGATGGAATTCAATATCAACGCGGGCCCGTTCCACCCGGCCAATGGGTAAGCGCCGTTCCGCTCCCCCGTTATCCGATGCGAGGACCAGGGTATCGCCCTCGACGGCGCGCAGCCGGCTCACGATCTCGTCTTCACCGGAGGGTGTCAGACGCAGCAGGCGCCCCACTGCGCGGGAAAAGTGGCGCGGTTCCACGAGCGGGCGGGTGGCACCGGGGGTGGACACTTCCAGGTTATAGGCACCCTGAACGAGGTCGACGTCGTCCAAACGCGCGGAAATAAGACGCGAAACGTCGGTCAGTTGATCCGAGCCAACACCGCCGGGGCCGCTGGGGAGATCGACCGTGACGTGAACGACGGCGCGCCCACCGGCACGGCCCACCGTTACGCCTTCCAGGTAGAGCCCGCATTGGGAAACAAGAGGTTCAATCGCGGCGATGATTTCGCCGATCCGCTGTGCCTGACTGGATTTACGGGGCCCGGTAGAGCGGCGGTCCCGCCGCGCGGGAGGACGCGAACTCTTGGAATGACTCATGGGCTAATCCTACAGTTTCCGCGCCGCGCCGTGGTACACGGGCGTGCCAAGCGGTGCCTACGTCGCAGGTATCACCGCCGTTGCCCACGGTGGCACGGTGCGCAGCGCACCATCATCAGCGCGCGCACCGTCTCCCAGGCCGATCGAGGTGGCACAATGTAAGCGGTTTTATTCTCGTCACGAAAGCGGAGAAGCATGGCAGCTGCACCCCGGAGCGGAGCGCTCGCTCATCGGCGCACCTCTCAGCCGGTTCGAACCACGGTGCAGCTGGTGGGCACCGCCGTGCTTACGATCCTCATCATTGGCGCCATTCTTATTGCGATGGGAGCACGGTGGGAACACGGCGACCCCTCCCCCACACCTATGACGATGACGCAGGAACTGCGCCAAAGTCTTGCCGTGGCATCCCAGCGGTGCTCGGCAGCCGCCACCGATCTGGCCGCTGAAACGGGCGGCTACACCGCGCAGGTATACCAGGATGTTGCCGAGCACGCGAGCATATGGGAGAACCAGCTTGGTGGGGTATGGCAGGCGTGGCCGAGCGGAGCCCCGGCCGGGCATACAAATTCTCCCGAGCCTTCTCCCCTGGCTCCCGATGCTGCTGAATTACTCGCGGAATTATCCAAGATTAGCTCCGCGGCGGTAACGGCAGCGGATGCGCTACTGCCCGAAGCGGAAACTCCGGCGAAAGGCGCGACCGCGAGTACGGCGGATGGCGCAACAGACGGCGCAGCGAAAGGCCTCGTCGCTCGCGAGGAGATATCTGAGGAAGTAGCCGGCGAGCGCGCACTTTATTTCGCTATTGCGCTGCGGGCAACGTGGGATGCCCAGGTAGTGGCCGAGGCTAGCGGGTTACCCGCCCCGGATCCCTTTGGTGCCGCGGCTGCGGGTGGCCCTAGGTACGACGTCGCCCAGCTGGTACCAGCGGGCGGCGACGCGAAGCTTCTCGCTGCCGCGAATACGGCCCGCCAGTGGTACGAAGTTGATGCGGCACGCCGGGATATGGAGGGACATGCCGAGCGCATGGAACGCATCGCGCGCATTGCTGATCTGGAGGAAGCCCTACTTCGCGCCGGCACCCCGGATACCCGCGCCGCCAGCATTCCCCTCCCGGCTGTTGCAGACGATGAGCTCGCATCCGCCGCGTATGCCACTTTGATCGGTGCACTATGGCAAAGCGGAGCGCCGGCCACGGAGGCTCTTAATTTTGCGCTTGTTTTGGATGGTGGTGGCGGCGGGACCGCTGCGGGCGGTGTTATCGGGCCCAGCGGTGCCACGAGCCAGAGCCTCGGTAGTGCAGCACTCCCCGGGCTTTCACCGCACACGGCAGGCTAATTACGTTATGTCCACGATAATCACTACCAATACGGTACGTTGTTTGCATGCGGACAAACAGCGATTCTCCCAGCGATGAGTCAAAGCAGCCCAGCTTCAATGACCCGTTGCCGCGTTCAGATGAAGACTCTGTCATTGAGCGGCGTATGCGGCGCATTTTAGACCTGCTTGCCGATTATGTTCTGTGGATTTTCTTGCTGCTCACTTTCCACATCAATAATTCACGGGCATTACTCGAGAAAAAAGTGGGCTACGGCGAGGCGCTCGCCTACCAATGGCCGCGTTTGTTAGGCGCCTGCGCCGTTTTCACGGTTTTATTCGTTATCGTCAAGAAATACCGCAAGCCCGGCAGTAAACCGCCACGTTTCGGGTTCAACCTTGAGACCGTCGCGGATATGGGAACTCTCCTGGCTTTCTGCTTCGCGGTGGGGGTCCTAGGTGCCTTTTAGCTGAACACAGCCCGGATACCGGCCAGTTCCGCCCCGCCCCCGAGCACACAAAATGCGCTTCCAGAACATACATATTTATGTAGCTGGAAGCGCATTTTGTGGTTACGAGCAAGATCCGAGCACACTGTCAGCCAGCGTGGGAAGGATTACTCGCTAGCCTGGGCAGCAGCCAGAATCTCCTGTACCCGAGCGGCGGCATCCGCCACCGCCACGTCTTCGGATTCCCCGGTGGCGCGGGTGCGTACTTCCACCGTTCCATTGGCCAGACCCCGGCCAACCACCACCGCGTAGGGCATGCCCAGGAGCTCGTAATCAGCGAATTTCACTCCGGCGCTCACCTTACGGCGGTCATCGAAGAGGACTTCGATACCCGCGGCGGTCAGCTGTTTCGCTAAGTCCTCGGCGGCAGAGAAGACGGCGTCGTCCTTACCGGTAGCAAGAATATGTACCTGCGCGGGCGCTACGCCCACCGGCCAGACCAGGCCCTTCTCATCGTGGTACTGCTCGGCAATAGCGGCGAGGACGCGGGACACACCCACCCCGTAGGAACCCATGGTGACCACGCGAGTTTTACCGTTTTCGTCGAGCACCGTGAGGCCTAGAGCCTCGGCGTATTTGCGCCCCAGCTGGAAAATATGGCCAATTTCGATACCGCGCGCGATATCGAGCGGGCCCGAACCGTCCGGGGCTTCGTCGCCGGCACGTACTTCCGCGGCTTCGATGGTGCCATCGGCCTCGAAATCGCGTCCGTAGACCAGGTTGAAAATATGCTTATCCACCGCGTTGCCGCCGGCGATCCAGCGCGAGCCGCGGGCCACGTGGGGGTCAAGGAGGAGGCGCGCCACCGGCACCGTTGCGCCGTCGCCAGCACCGTCAGCTCCGTCGCCGGAATTGTCAGCAACGGCGCCACCGCGGGCCTGCGGGCCAACCGCACCGGGGCCGGTATAACCCGGCACGATTCCCGGGTACTTCTCCATATCCTCAGGAGCAGCAAGCTCCACCTCGGCCGGCGCCAAGCTGGCTTCCACGCGCTTCATATCAACTTCGCGGTCCCCGGGAAGAGCGATGACCACCACTTCTTTCTCCCCATCGGGATGAGTGAGGGTAACGATTACCGACTTGAGCGTATCTGCGGCGCTCCAGGGGCGGTCCGAACGCGGATGCACCTGATTTGCCATCTCAACCAGGTCAGCGATAGTTTTCGCCCCGGGGGTATCCACCAGCTCGGGTGCCGGAACGTCAGAGAAGTCCTGCTTGGGAAGCGGCGGCGTCGTAACCGCTTCGGTATTCGCAGCGTAACCACCCGCGGACCGGACAAAAGTATCCTCCCCAATCGCGGTGGGGAACAGGAACTCTTCCGAACGCGAGCCGCCCATTGCCCCGGACATCGCGGAAACAATCGCGTAAGGCAGACCCAAGCGCTCGAAAATACGCTGGTAGGCGGCGCGCATCGTATTGTAGGAAGCGTCCAGCCCCGCCTCGTCCATATCAAAGGAATACGCATCCTTCATGACGAATTCGCGCCCGCGAATCACGCCGGCGCGCGGGCGGGCCTCATCGCGGTACTTCGTTTGGATTTGATAGAGCGTAAGAGGCAGATCCTTGTAGGAAGAATAAAGATCCTTGACGAGAAGCGTGAACATTTCCTCGTGCGTGGGGGCAAGCAACATGTCGTTACCCTTGCGATCCACCAGCTTGAAGAGGGTGGGGCCGTATTCACTCCAGCGGTTTGTCGCTTCGTAAGGTTCGCGCGGGAGCAGGGCCGGGAAAAGTACTTCCTGAGCCCCGGATGCATCCATTTCTTCGCGGACAACCCGCTCCACTTTCCGCAGCACGCGCAAGCCGAGCGGCAGCCAGGTGTAAATACCTGGGGCCACGCGCCGCACGTACCCGCCGCGGACTAGGAGCTTATGACTGGCGACCTCGGCGTCGGCCGGGTCTTCGCGCAAGGTGCGCACAAAAAGACTAGACATTCTCAGCACGCCCGCCATTCTACCCGCTCATGATGCAGGACGGCGCGGCACCGGTGGTGGATGGGGCAACGGCGCAAACGGGGCACGGCCCACTCGGCGCACCGGAGCGGATGGTGGGAACGGTACCCGAGCGGAGCAACAGCGCCAAACGGAGCGGCAACGTGATGCCAGAGGGTACATGCGGCGCCCTGAAGCTAGAGGAGGACCGTTGCCCATTCCCCCGCGCGGCTAAAACCTACGTGCTGGTAGAGCCTAACCGCGGCGGTATTGTAGTCATTGACGTAGAGGGAGACGGTGGATGCATAGCGGGCGCGCACCTGGTCGACGACGCTGGCCATCGCCCGGGTCGCTATCCCACGTCCCCGTAGGTCAGGAGCAGTCCATACACCTTGGATCTGCGCCACTCCCCCGGCCAATGCACCGATATCAGCCTTGAATTCCACCCGCGGGGCGCCGGTGGCGGGATCGATGCCCATGCGCACGAAAGTGTAACCGGAGCGGATCAGCTCACGGACCCGCCGCCCGTAGCTCGGCCCATAAACAGTCGGGTCGTATCCGACTTCCTCGGTGAACATGGCGACTGCCGCGGGGAAAACAGCGTCGAATTCCCAGGGCTCGGCCGGACGCACCTGCGGATCTGGTGCTACCGCGGAGGCGTGAGTCATGGAGAGGGAATACTGGCGCGCACGAATTTCGCGAGCGGGGCTCCAGGAGCGCTCCAGATGCTCCCACAGTCCAAGAACCTGATCGGCTGGCCCGAGGATGGAGCAGGCTACCCGATGGCGGGAAAGAATATCGTCGCCCAGTTCACGCAGACCCGCCGGGGAAAATCCCAGGGGAATAATATTGCCGCCGTCCCAGGCTAGTGCTTCAATATCGCGGCGGTGCATCGCCGCCAGCGCCGAGGATGTCCCCACGCCCATGCGTTCTACATTGACGCGGGCGAGCACGGAGTTGATCGGGTCGCGGGCTAAAAATTCCAGAGCGCGGGATTTATCCGCGCCCGTGAGACGGCGCAGCGAGGACGCAGCTCGATGCGGCCAAATGGAGCGTTTCATCGCAGTGTGTTTACTCCACCGCAAGCAAGACGCTGACAGCCCGCTCGAGGAACACATCAACGACGGCTTCGTCATAAGCGTTTTTCCCGCGTGATTCCGGGAAAATAGCGTCGCGTACCACTTCTGAGGTGATGGTTTCTTCACCGTCGAAATACCGGGCGAGGCGATCGAGCAGTTCGTCAACATCCGATTTGCGGTATCCCCAGCCTTCAGCGTCAGCAAAACGCTGCCCGGCCGGGCGCAGGAGGCGCGGATAAAGGCTTTTAGCATCCTGGTAGGCGAGGTTGAGCCAGGCTTGTTCCCCACGCGCCCCGATAGTATTAGCCCGCTTAAGATGAATAAAGGCAGCTTCGAGACGGTCGAGAGCAGCATCTACCCGGGCCGGATCATATCCGCCACGCTGGCGGGAAAAACCGGCACGCCGCACATCCGTTTCGTCCATATCACCAGTGCCCCGCGAATATGCGTCTTTTGCGCGGGCGAGGAAATCATCGACCTGCTCGGTATTGTATCCGCGCGTGAGCGGACCCACTCGTTTAAACGTGCTCACAACTCACCTCACTTATCTACGCCGGCACCACGGTGCCGACCTGCCGACCTTCCCTCTTAATGTGCCGCACTCATTTTGCCATATGCGCCCACCACACGCCGCTCTCGCTCACAGCGCAGTCGCACCGTACACCGGGCTCGCCTTACCGGGCTTGCCTCAGAACACCCCTTGCGCCACCGCGAAGAAAAGGTAGCAGAACGGCGCCCACAGCAGGATGGAATCAATACGATCAAGCATGCCACCGTGCCCGGGGAAAATTGCACCCATATCTTTAACACCGAGCCAGCGTTTGAGGCGTGATTCAAGCAGATCACCGGCAGTGCAGCACACCACCGCTGCCATCCCGATACCGAAGGCCCACCACACGCTGTGCCCGAGAGCCACTGTGGCAAGCAACAATGCCACCACCAGGCAGGCCAGGATTGATCCCGCCAACCCCTCCCAGGTTTTCTTCGGCGAAATTCGCGGGGCGAGCGGATGGCGCCCAAAAAGCACCCCGGCAGCCCAGCCCCCGGTGTCATTGGCAACGGGCAAAAGGATGAGTGCTGCCACCATCCACGCCGGGGAATCCAGCTGGCACAGTGCCACCGCGAAACTCCCCAGCACGCTAACCCATAGAGAGACGAACACCGCGCAGGCGGCGTCGCTCACTTGCGCGCGCGCCCGGTCGCGTAGCCCCAACCACAGGGCGCAGGCCACCACCGTTGCCCCGAAAGCCAGCATGGCTGCACCGAGTCCGCGCCACCAGGCCAGCGCCAGTATCACGATATTCCCGGCCAGTAGCGTCGTGAGCGGCAGTCGGATACGGCGCGCGAGAAACGCGCCCGCGGCCTCCCATACGGCAAAGCTGAGCGCCACCACCACGAGCACCACAAAGAGCTCGATACGCCAGAGAACGCTAAGCGCCACCAGCGCTAGCAGGATGAGCGCGGTGGGCACGGCGGCTTTGAGGTTACGTCCGGCCCGCGAGGAGGTGGGGCGCGGCGGTTGCGGGGGACGCGGAGCGAGCAGGCTCCGCAACGAGGGGCGCGACATTAGATTTCGAGCAGGTCCTTTTCCTTGCCTTCGAGGAGCTTATCGATCTGCTCCACGAAGCTCTTCGTCAGCTTTTCCAGTTCGTCTTCGGCGCGCTTGACTTCATCTTCCCCGGCCTCGCCATCTTTTTGGATAGCTTCGAGGGTGTCCTTCGCCTTGCGACGTACTGCGCGGATGGACACGCGCCCGTCTTCAGCGCGGTTGCGAGCCAGCTTGACGTAGTCCTTGCGGCGTTCCTCGGTCAGAGCCGGGAGGTTCACGCGCAGCACATTGCCGTCATCGGAGGGATTGACGCCCAGGTCGGATTCGCGCAGCGCCTTATCAATGCCCTGCTTGGCACCTGGGTCGAAAGGCGTGATCATCACGGTGCGCGGTTCGGGAATGGTAATGGTGGCTAGCTGCTGGAGCGGCGTGAGGGTGCCATAGTAGTCCACCAGAATCGGGTTAAACATCCCGGCACTGGCCCGCCCGGAGCGGATATGCGAAAATTCTTCGCTGGTTGCTTCAATAGTTTTGCCCATCTTTTCGCGGGCTTCGCGCAAAGCTTCTTCAATCATCTTTTTTCCTTCGCAGTTTCGTTCACGGCGCGTAGCTACGTGGTACGACGACGCAGCTACCATGCGCCCGATGTGACATATCTTACCGGCTTAGCGGGGCTATACGCCCTGGGCGGAGACCACCGTTCCAATATTCTCACCGCGCAGCGCTGCGGTGACGTTACCCGGCTCGGTCATACCGAAAACCCGCATCGGCAGAGAGTTATTCCGTGCCAGAGCAAAGGCGGCACCGTCGGCCACCTGGAGATTATGGGAAAGCACCGTATCGTAGCTGATAGCGGTGAGCTTTTCCGCTTCCGGATGGGTGCGCGGATCTGCGGTATAGACTCCGTCCACCCCGTTCTTGCCCATAAGAAGCTCATCGCAGCGCAGCTCCAGGGCACGCTGGGCGGAAACCGTGTCGGTGGAGAAGTAGGGCATGCCGGCTCCGGCACCGAAAATAACCACCCGTCCCTTCTGGAGGTGACGGATGGCGCGCAAGGGAATATAGGGTTCGGCAATCTGCGTCATCTGAATTGCGGTTTGCACGCGACACTGGGTTCCGGCCTGCTCGATAAAATCCTGGAGCGCGATCGCGTTCATAACGGTACCGAGCATCCCCATATAGTCCGCCCGGGCACGATCCATTCCAGATTGCTGCAATTCAGCTCCGCGGAAGAAGTTTCCTCCACCAACAACAATGGCTACTTCGATTCCAGAAGCCGCCGCTTCGGCAATTTCCCCGGCGACACGCTGGAGTACCGCGGCATCGACGCCAACACTACCCGCCCCGAAAGTTTCCCCAGATAATTTAAGAAGAACTCGGCGGACCCCATCCGAGCTCGCATCATGTTCCAGTAGCGTCACCATTGCCTCCCGTCGCTCAGTTCATCGGGCTTAACCATACCAGCGCGCACTGGGGCATAATATCCGGGTGTCTAATGAAAATACTTCTTCTGATGCCGCCACATGGGCGGCGTCACTGCGCGCCCTCACGCCGGGCGTACTGCTTGCCGCTCTCATCGCGGTAGCATCCTGGGGCCTGAGTAAACTGATGCCCCTGCTTTCCGCCATGCTCTTCGCTATCGTATTGGGCATGCTGGTGCGCAACCTGGGACTTATTCCTCGTTCAGCAAACCGCGGTCTCACTTTCACCTCCAAACGGGTACTGCGCACCGGGGTGGTACTCCTGGGGCTGCGCCTGTCCATCCCCGCAATTTTGGGCTTGGGCTGGGGTACCCTCATCACGATCGTCACCTGCGTGACCGCAACGATGCTCATTTCTGTGCCCCTGAGCAAACTCCTGCGGGTGCCCCACGCTTCGGCTATTCTCACCGCCGTGGGTACCTCCATCTGCGGGGCCTCCGCGGTGGCGGGAACTTCCGCCGTGGTGCGGGTGCGTAACGAAGATGAACGCGATACCGCCGCGGCAACCGCTATTGCCTGCGTGACGCTTTTCGGTACCCTCACCCTGGTGGCACTCCCCTGGCTCGCCCACCTGCTGGACTTGAGTGCCAACCAGGCGGCTGTATGGATGGGCGCCACCATTCACGAAGTTGGCCAGGTGGTGGCCGCCGCCAATATTTACGGTGGGGTTGCCGATACCGCTACTGCCGCCAAGCTTGGGCGCGTGGTGTGCCTGGCCGCGGTGATCGCCGTGGTGGGGCTACTGGAGCGCGCAGCTAAGCAACGCGAGGCCCGCGCCGCGGGGCTGGACGGTGCGGCACTCGATACTCACGGCCATACGCGGAGCTCCGCACCTCTCATCCCGTTATTCGTACTCGGCTTCCTGATCGCGGTGGGGATCGCCTCCGTGCTGGAAAACCAGGCTTGGGCGGCCAGCGCCTTGCAGATTCTTGGTAACGACGTCGCCAACTGGCTCCTCATCGCCGCCATGGGCGCCATGGGCGCCGGCGTTCATCTCAAAACGATTATGCATACGGGGGCACGCACCGTCCTCTTCGGTTTCCTTCTCACTCTGGTGATTGTGGGGATCGGACTGGCGTGCGTGGCCGTTTTTGTGGTGTAGCAACGGCGTAAGATGCACGAAGCGGGGGCTTTCCTACGTAGATGGAAGCCCCCGCTTCGTGTATGTCCATATGCGGGCACGTTACGGTATCGGCGTGGATTACTTCAACGGCGCGTCGTAAACGTCGGCTGCGTCGTCGTCACGCAGATACGCAACCCAGAAGTAGGTGGCGAGGATGAAACCGCCGCCCACAATATTGCCAAGAATCACCACGCCGATATTGAGGGCAACGGCGCCCGGCGTGAATGCGGCGTAGTCAGCGAGCCCGTGACCGGAAGCGAGGACCGCTTCGGAATTCCAGAAAGCATCCCCGCCCCAGTACTTGCACATAAGGCCGAGCGGAAGCAGGAACATATTGGCCACCGAGTGCTCGAATCCGGCGGCAACGAAAAGCGGGATGGGGCATAGACAGGCGAGAATCTTATCCGCCGTAGAACGCCCCGATTGCGCAATCCATACACCGGCACACACCGCGATATTCGCGAGCACGCCCAGGAGGAAGGCCTCCGGGATAGAATGCGCGGCCTTGCCCGCCGCGGTATGGAGGGCAACCTCCCCCCACGCCCCGCCGTTGGAGAGCGCCTGGCCCGCGCCAAAGACGAGCAACGCCAAAAACAGCGCACCAACCAAATTGCCGGCCAAAGAAGTGCCCCAGTGAGCGAAGAACCGCCGGGGACGCACCCTCTTGTGGTAGAGCGGCATAACCGTCATCGTGGTTGAGGTGAAGAGATCCGAGCCGGTCAGCACCACCAGGATGAGGCCAACCGAGAAGCACAGGCCTCCCAGGACTTTCGCCGGGCCGAGCGGACCGTCGGCCAGGCCCTGTTGCGACGTAATGTAGAAAATGTAGCCCATGCCAATGAAGGCGCCGCCCGAGAGTGCCATCACGAAGGATCGCGTCAGCGGTTTCTTAGTTTTCTTGTATGCCGCGCGGGCGTTCTCAACCGCGAGGGTGTGCGGATCGGGAATGGTTATGCTCACCTCTTACTCCTTTGTCAGTTCAGCGCCCCTCATCTTATGTGAAAGTGCCCGGTGGGAGCTATAGACATTTATGAGCAGATAGGGACAGGGCACGGTGCGTGAGGGTACGACGACGGAGCTGTGCGCCCCGTCCTTGCCGGACGGAGCGCACAGCTCAACTATCTCACGCTACCTGTTTAGCGACGCTCACCGCGCCGATAAACCATGGCGCCTGCGCCCAGGAGCATCGAGAGGAAGGCTACGCCAATGGCGCCGCCAGTCCCGCTACCCGTATGCACGAGGCGCTGCGAGCGCCCAGCTGGTGGCGTAGGTGTTTGATCCGGCGTGGGCGCCGGCTGGGCTGGCTGCCCTGACGTCGGCACCGGTGTCGGAATCAGACTCGGCTCCCGTGTAGGTTCGGGGCTCGGCCTTCCAGGTGCCGACGGCGTGACACTCGGGTGCGGGTCAGGCCGCGGAGCAGGCTGCTTGCTCGGTTCCGGTTGCGGATCTGGTTGAGGATCCGGCTCCGGGCCGGGCCCTGGATCAGGCTGCGGTGCGGGACCAGGTTCCGGTTGCGGTGCCGGTGCAGGCGGCTGCGGCCCAGGCTCCGGTGCCGGATCTGGCTCCACCGCGCATTCCTTGATTTCCGCAGCGGTCATTGGCCGAGACTGCGTCTCGGTGCTCGACGTTGCCGTTTCCTCCCAGCTCAAGGCAGCCGCATTCCAGGTATACGTGTACGCGGTCTTGGTGCGGGATTGCGCCACCTGGTGGCTTTCACAGAATTTCTCCCCATCAATCCACTCGGTGAACGTCGGGTCCTTGGTGGGTTCCGGAGTGCAGGCCTTCACTTCCTCCGGAGTCTTCTCCCGCTCCTGGTTTTCGGTCTCAGTCGTGGGCACCGTATCCCACTCCAAAGTAGTGGCATTCCAGGTGACCGTATACGTGGTCTTCATACGGGTCTGCGTCACCGTATTCTTCTCACAGGTCACCTCCTCGTCCTGCCATTCCCCGTAGGCTCCCATCACAGCTGGCTGCGGATACCGTGTCAGGCTCCAGTAGCCGAGGAAGTGAACGTCGGCATCGGTAATGGTGTCGCTCGCGCGGTCCCACCCCGTGAAAGACCAGACTTCCCCGGGAGCATCCGAGTATCTCGCCTTATCGAAGGTGTCTGTGGGGGTGACAAGCGTTCCCTTCGGGAAACCCTGACCGTTCTCACCGAGGTTATCGGCGGGAGTGCGCGCCGCTAGTGCCTCTGGCAGGGCTTTTTTAGCACCGTCCGCAGCTTGGAATTCATGGGTTACCTTGAAAAGCTGCTGGTGCCACACCCACGTACCGATAAATTCCTGATCGGCCCCCGTGACCTTTTTGGTGGTCGCATCCCAGCTCTGGAAAGTCCACTGGCCGTTGCCATCGGGCACCGCCGTGAAATCTGGTACGGCCGAAGCGACAGTATCGCCCTCCGTGTAGCCAGCACCGTTTTTGGTGTCAATGGCGGGGGTCTGTTTCTTTACGCCCTCGGGCAGTTCCTTGCCGGCAGTACCGCTCACGAATGTGGAGGTCACGCCGTAAGCAGGAGCGTAGCCCGCATAGGCAGTGAGCTCATTCGGGTCCACAATCTGCGTGATGGGGGCGGCCGGCTGTGACGGTGCGGGCTCAGCGCGCGCCGTCTCGGCGCCAATTACTCGACTAGCGGCCGTGCACGGGTTCTTGTTCCCCTTAGCATCGGCCACGGAGTTAGCTGAGACACCGTCGGTAAAGGCGTGCGCGAAATCGTATCCCTTATTATTCGCTTGCCCGCTCGCAATCTCGGCGGGAGTGACGGCAGAGCAATACCAACCCACGAATGTGTAGGTGCCGAGCTCAGCGGTGCGGCCCAGGCTGTCGGTAATGGTGCGCGTCTCCTCGCGAACCGGGTTCGCACCCTCGTACCGGGTCATTTGAGCGGGGCGAGCCGCCGGGTGCTCCTGAAGGAGCTTTGTAGAGGAGTAGATCGTATAGGGCTGTTCTGCCTCAACGTTCTGCGCTTGGGCATCGAAGTGCCCTTCATTGGGGTGATACCACATCGTGGCACGCTGCCCAAGGACCACGGTGCCCTCATCGGAAAGCACGTAATCCCAGGAACCCGCACCTGTGTGGTCACCGAATTCCGCGGCAGCCTGGCGGTTATCGCGAGTGACATAGTGGACCATATTCGCGTCATCTGCGCCGGGCACGTAGCCGTCCGCGCCCTTCGCAACCGTGTAGCCGATGTAGCGCTGCGTCGGCTCGTTTTGCCCGGCGTACGGCGCTTCACTGGCATTCTTAACATTCTCACTCAGGGAAATATTGAGCTGGTTAGTGAGCTTGCCCGTTAGGAGCACCGCGGATTGTCCGTCGATCACCCGCACGTCACCGGTATCAAGGCGCGCCTTGGGCGTGATAATCACATCCTTATTGGCATACACATTCAAACCCGGGTACTCCCCAATCCGGGCACCGTCCACCTCGATGCTCGACGGATGATCCTGATGTACTGACCAGTCGCCCTTCTTGTTGCCGCCCAAACTCATGTCGTCGAGTTTCAGGTAGCCGTCATTGAAAATACCCGCGCCAACTGCCGAATAGACAAAACCGCCCGAGAGTTTCGAGGGGCCCGTCCCACCGGTGATGGTGGTAGAGCCTTCGTTGTATATAAGACCACCGCGCCCCGAGCGCCCGGAGCTCAGCGTCGCACCTTCCAGAGCTACCGTGTTTCCCGGGCCCACGAAGAGCGCACCGCCTACTTGTGTGGCAGGCCCCCAAACCAGGGTTCCGGCATTAGAAATCGTGGAATCGACAACGCGAAGATTAACCGCAGATTCTTCACCGATCCGGGTAGAAAGGGAAATCGCACCGCCGTTGGAATCTGCGTGCACATCGCGAATGGTGGAATTCTGGATCACCGCGGTGGCGCTCGATCCTGTTTCAAAGGCAATAGCACCGCCGAAGGTGGCCAGCCCCTTTCCGTTGCCGCTGCCGCGTCCGGTTAGTTGCGAATTGGTCAGTTCAAAACTTCCGGTGCCGACAATATCGATGAAACCGCCGGCGAAAGTCACCTTGGAACTATCACTGGCCACGAAGCGCGAATTATTAATTTTGAGCGCCGAGTCCTGGCTCGCAAAAGCACCACCGGAAATTCCGTAGGCATCCCCGCGCCCAGTGAAGGTGAAATCACTGTTATCCACGGTAACTTTCGCGTTGAATGCACGGAGGAATCCACCGGTATTGAAGGGGGCGCCAACGTTGACGGTGCTGCCGGTGATGCGCGCCGTCGTCCTGTCACCCGCATAGATCGCACCGCCTTGGTACCCGCCGGTAGCAACCCTGGCGACGTGGTTATCAATGAAGGAAGCCCGTTCCGCCACCAATGTGGCCGCCCCGTCCATGTAGATGGCACCGCCGTTACCTTCGTTACCGCGCACCCTTGCACTGTCCTGCGAATGATCCTTCGCCTGGTTTGTACGGAGCGTGGAATCGCTAATGTTCACCGTAGAGCGCGCCCCGGTGGCGTAAATCGCCCCACCGTTAGGCATCTGGCTGATCTGAGCACCCTGAGTTTCGGCGGGAAGGTTCCCAAAGGCAGGATTCCTCTTCGTCTCATCTGCGACCCGCATATCGTAGGTGGCCTGTGACCAGATACTCGAATTGTTTTCGATTACCGAATCGTTGGTGACGTTCAGGGCGGCGTCAAGAACGTACACGGCCCCACCTTCGAAATTGCGGGTTCCGGCGGTTGTTCCGTTCTTGATCGCCACCTTGTCGAGGGTGGCGGTAGAGCCCGCACCGAGCCACAGTCCCCGGCGCTTACCTGCACCATCAAGGGTGACATCAGAGAAGGTCACCTGCCCACCAGCGGTGCGGAACATATTGTAATGGTCGTTCCCGCCCGGGGCAGCGCTCGGTGCTCCGGCCGTAATGGTGTGCCCTTGGCCCTCAACGCTCAGATCCGCGTTGCTCGGGATCTCAATTTCACCGGTTAGCGTGATATCTGCGCTCAGACTCACGCTCTGGCCGGCCGTGATGGCGCTACGGAGCTCCTGCTCCGTCCCCACCGTTGTCGCCGCAAAAGCCGGGGATATTAGAGCATTCGTTGAAAAACCAAGGAGGGCTGCGGCTACTACCGCAACAGTTTTCTTGCCCACGTTGTTATTCCTATCTTTAAACTTGCGTTTCTTGCGTCGTTCGGTTGTTTTTAGTGAGAACGACGGCGCAAGCCGAGAACCCCGACTCCGGCAAGCATAAGAACTCCGGCAGCGAGCGCAAACGGGCTCGCGGACTGCCCGGTCTTTGACAGTTCTTGTGCTACTGGCGCGGGCTTAGCCGTTGGTGCGACCGCTGGGGAGATCGTGGGAGTGGCCGTGGGCGCCACGGGCGCTGGCACCGTGGGCTGCGGTGCGGAGGTTGGTGCCGGCTCCGGTATTGGAGCGACCGTCGGGGTTTGTGACGGCTCCGTCGATGGACGGGGCGAGGGCTCCGTGCTGGGAGTATCCGTCGGATCAACCGTTGGCTCAACTGTTGGATCACACGTCGGGTCGGGTTCCGGCTCCGTTGTGGGCCCCGGTTCAGGCTCCGGATTGGGCGGTAGCGGTGTTTCCACAACCGTCTTCGTCCAGGTGCCCGTGAAGCTCAGATCCGCACCATCAACAACCGCGCTCGTAGGCTCCCACCCATCAAACTTCCACGTTGTCACCACATCTGCGCTCTCGGTGCGAGTGGTACTTATGAACTCTGTTTGTGCCGGAGTTGGAGCAGTGACAGTGGAGCCTTGGACAACCTGCTCCGAATTCGGGAGGGTGGCCATCACTTCTTCGGGAAGCGCAGATCCATCAGCTGCCACATAGTTGTACGTTGCGGTGAAGATCGCGTCGGGATTCACCGTGTACTTCCAGTAACCAACGAAGTTGAGATTGCTTCCAGCCACAGTTGCCTCAGCGGGTTCCCACGCATCAAAGGTCCAGGTGCCTTCGCCGTCGACAACGCTTGTCTGAGCTAGTGCGGGCGGGGTCACCCGTGCACCGTCACGCAACTTAGTCACGCGCTCCGGTACGAGTTTGGTGACGCTCTCGGGGAGCTGACGTTCAGGATCCCGGCTGGCGAAGGTGAAGCTGGCATCGTTGGTAGCAACCATCGTCAAGGTCACCGGCTCCGAAGTGTCGTTGAAACGCAGCGGCATCCCCACGTAGAAGTAATCCATTGCCATGGTGCCGCGCACGGTGGGCTCCACCATGGAGAAGGTCTTGCCGGCCTCAAACTTGGACTGCGGAACGTAGAAGGCGTGCGCCGGGGTGGTAAGAACAAGCTTGGCGGGCTGGTATTCCGGCTTGTCGAGGTCCGCGCCCGTCACCTTGCTGCCGTCCGCGTGGTGCAGTCCAAAATGAGCGGTGAACTTGCCGGTGGCGGCATCGTATGCGGCAGTTTCGCAGCGCATGATCTCGCCGAACTTGGAGGGAGCATTCTGCCTATCCATTTCGGACTGCACAGCCTCGCAGCTCACAAAGTCCGGATTTGAGGAGACCACCGAGGGATCAACAGTGAAGGAAATATCCCACTCCCCGCTGAAGGTTTTAGTGGCGTAGCGCGCCTTGTCAAAGCCATTCTTGAACATCCACGCCATTTTGAAGATGTTGTATCTGTTCCACACACCCTTCATATCGAGGGTGCCGCGGTAGGCAATTTGGTAGGCATCAGCAGCGGTATCGCCCTTGGATGAGTCGTAGAGGAACTCGCTCTCACTGGTGATCTGACCTTCATTATCGATTGCGTAGGCGTCGCTACCTACGGTAATCGGGACATCGGTCGCCGCAGAGGCAGGGACGGTGCTAAATCCGATGAACCCCACAGCAAGGAGAATAGTTAGAACAACACGGATACGCTTGGACAAAATAAGCTCCCCCCGAGATGTGTGCAACCATGGCAAATATTTCCTTAGGTTTATAACTGCTGAAATGCATTTTATTCTCAAAGAATATTCATGTCTATACTCTAAATTTTAGACATTAAGCACCCCGGCCCTGAGCTGGTACGTCGTATATCTCAACCATCCTGCAAGATTATTTAGGTTCCGAAGCCACTGAAATCCACGCATCCTAAAATTCGGTACGGAGCGTACGTCGGGTAGCCCTGTCCCGCCCCGCGGCACGCGGGGCGCCGTCGTCGTACTACTGGCGCACTTTCACTGCACACGCACCGCACCCACACCGGTGCCCATCAATCGCGCCGCATCTGCATGCACACGTAGCCCGCACCTGCACTCAAAGCGCCGGCGCTACATACAACAGAGGGCGGGAGGTACTCTCGTACATCCCGCCCTCCGGCGTTTAGTGTTCTCACAACCGAAAGCTAAGCTCCCGGCAACCGGAAACTACGTCCCGGCACGCGCATGAACTTACTCAGCGTGCGAACCGACACGCAGGCGCTTGAAACCGGTCACCTTGCCGCCGGTCTGGGACACGATGGTCTTGACCGGGGTCTTCGGCTCGCGGGCGTAGCCCTGCTCCTCGAGAACGACCTGCTTGTAGAAGCCGTGCATGCGGCCTTCCACGATCTTCGGCACGGCCTTTTCCGGCTTGCCTTCGGCGATGGTGGTTTCGGTGGCGATGCGCTTCTCAGTTTCCACCACGTCGGCCGGAACATCCTCAATGGAGAGGTACTTCGGGTCGAGCGCGGCGATGTGCACGGCGATGTCGTGCGCGACTTCGGCGGCCTTGGCATCGGTGGCAACCAACACGCCCACCTGCGGGGGCAGGTCGGGGTTGGTGCGGTGCATATAAGCTTCCACGTGCTCGCCCTCGAGGACTTCCACGTGGGAAACTTCCATCTTTTCGCCGATAACGGCGGTCATGGCGGTGATGCGATCTGCAACGGTGCCGTCGCCCAGCTTGGCGGCGAGCAGCGCTTCCACGCTATCGGCGCCGGAATCCACGGCGGCGGTCAGGATTTCATCGGCCATACCGATGAACTTCTCATTCTTGGCCACGAAATCGGTTTCGGCGTTGATCTCCACGAGAATGCCACGCTGGCCGGCAGCGGTATCGGACACATGCGAGGCAACCAGGCCGTTCGCAGCGGTGCGGTCCGAACGCTTGGCGGCGGACTTCATGCCCTTGACGCGCAGGATCTCTTCGGCCTTGGCGGAATCCCCCTGGGCTTCGTCGAGAGCCTTCTTGGCGTCCATCATGCCGGCGCCGGTCTTGTCACGCAGCGCCTTCACATCGGCGGCTGTGTAATTAGCCATGCTTCACTCCTCACTTGTAGCGCTCAGGCTTAGGCCTGGGCGTCAGCTTCTTCGGACTTGTTTTCTTCAGATTCGGTGGCTTCGGCCGGAGCAGCTTCAGCTTCCGCGGCGGGAGCAGCTTCTTCAGTGGATTCCCCGGCCGCGAGAACTTCACGTTCCCATTCGGGCATCGCATCTTCGGTGGCGTTCTTGCCGGCGCCGCGGGCCAGGAGGCCTTCGGCTACCGCATCACCGATGACGCGGGTAAGCAGCCCAACGGCGCCAATGGCGTCGTCGTTACCCGGAATCGGGTAGGCAACTTCATCCGGATCGCAGTTGGTGTCCAGGATGGCAACCACCGGAATGTTGAGCTTATTGGCTTCGGAAACCGCGAGGTGTTCCTTGTTGGTATCCACAACCCACACGGCAGAGGGAAGACGGTGCATATCACGCAGGCCGCCGAGGGTCTTCTCCAGCTTGTCCTTTTCGCGGGACAGCATGAGGAGTTCCTTCTTGGTCAGGCCCGAGCCAGCGACGTCCTCGAAGTCCATCTGCTCGAGTTCCTTGAGGCGCTCGATGCGCTTGGCAACGGTCTGGAAGTTGGTGAGCATACCGCCCAGCCAACGTTCATTCACGTAGGGCATCCCGGTGCGTTCGGCCTGTTCCTTCACGGCTTCCTGCGCCTGCTTCTTGGTGCCCACAAAGAGGATATTTCCGCCGTGCGCCACGGTTTCCTTAACGAAATCGTAGGTGCGGTCGATATCGGCGACCGTCTTGCGCAGGTCAATAATGTAAATCGAGTTACGATCCGTAAGGATGTAACGCTTCATCTTCGGGTTCCAACGGCGGGTCTGATGCCCGAAGTGCACACCAGCTTCCAGCAGCTGGCTCATGGTGACGACAGCCATGCGGCGTCCTTTCTCAGGCGCCATTATTACAATGGCGCGGTATCGGTTCTTGCACGACGGCGGAATTGCCGCCGCGCCCTGGTGCCCACGAACCGCGGTTCCCAATATGCGCCACCCACTGGGCAGCCCGTACCGGGACCGATCCGCGACCCTCGTATGCGGGCACGCGTATTTCGACCGGGGATAACCGGCCGCCTGTACATATTACCCCACCCGGAAAAACTACGAACGGCGGGCGGATGTGATTTTCGCGGGAATCTTGCGGCTAGAACGAAGGTGCACACGGGGCCAACACGTACACGGGGCGGGCGGGGCGAGCGCCGCTACAAGCGAGCCCACGCGACGTCTCAGAATGCGAGTGGGATTGCACAGCACTACGACATGACTATAGGATGATCTGCATAGTTACTGACACTGCAATCTAGGAGCAACCTGCCCTATGCGAGTCCTTGAATCCAAGACCTATCGCATCAAGGAAATCTTCTTTATATAAAAATTGCGAGAACGTCGTATTCTCGCACGCACTTAGCAATGATGCGCGCCCGGCACCTATACATAAATTCCTGAAGCCCCGGGTGGGTACACCTATGTACTTTTTCCTAAATGGTGCGTGCGATAGGGGTTCATGCTGCCCTGAATACGGTAATTGGATTGATAAGGATAAGGATTTTGATAGATCCTCATATTCCCGTCCTCGATGTCGCCCATGTGCGGCGCGCCTTCGGGAAAGAAAAATTTGTTGCAGTTGAAGACGTGTCCCTCCAGGTAATGGCGGGTCAGGTGCATGCCTTGCTCGGCCCGAACGGGGCCGGGAAAACCACAACGGTGCGGATATGCGCCACCTTACTAGCCCCCACGTCGGGACAGGTGCGGATCGCGGGGATTGACGCGGTGCGCCATCCGGAGAAGGCACGCTCGCGCCTGGGCCTGGTGCTGGGCGGCGACCTGGGGTTTTATCCCCGGGCTACGGCGCGCGATAATCTCCTGTATTTTGCCGACCTGCAAGGGGTGGCAAGCGGGCGGCGGCGCGGCGTCGTCACTGATGTTCTTGAACGTGTCAAGCTCACCGATTCTGCCGGGGTGAAAGTCGGGCAGTTTTCGCGTGGGATGCGCCAGCGTCTCCACCTGGCGCGCGCCTTATTGGGTGCCCCGCCACTGCTCCTTCTTGACGAACCGACCACGGGGCTGGACCCCGACGTCGCGCTCACGGTGCGCGATATTATCCGCGACGTTGCCGCCAATGGAACCGCGGTGCTCCTCACCTCGCATTCCATGCCGGAGGTCGAAGAGCTGGCGGATATCATCACCGTCATCGGCGCGGGAAAAATCGCGGTGCGCGGCAGCGTTCGCGATATTGCGGACTATGCCGGGGTGGGTGCAACCACGACCTTCACGCTAGGGGCGCGCAAGGCGGATATTTTCGCGGGCCTCGAAGCTGAATTCCCCGGCGCGGTGATTATTCGCCGTCCGCGCGCGGGCAATTGGGCGGTCACGATCTACTGGGATGCGCGCTCCGGTGCGCAAGCCGAACGCCTGGTGGCGTTCCTCGGGCACGAGCCAGAGGACCTGATTACCCGCCCGGCCTCGCTGGAGGAAACGTATCTCGCACTGGCAGATGGGTTGGCGCGGTGATCCGGCAGTTCCGTATGAGCACTTTTCACGTGCGCCAATTTGTGTCTGTCCCCTATTTCATCCAGCTCATGGTGACGACGACGCTCGCCACCGCACTGGTGCAATTCCTGAGTTTCCGAGCTTTCGGGGCGATGAGCGCGACCCAGGGGTGGGTGCGTGCCGGGATTATCGGCATGTGGACCACGGCCACCTGCGCCGCCGGAATTATTGGTTTCGAGCGTTATAAAGGCACCCTCGTCTATCTGGTGAGCGCGCCGATTGGGGCGCTACGGAGCGTGGCGGCAGTGGTGGCTTCGGCCGGTTCCTTCGGGCTGGCGGCATTCCCGGTGGCCTGGGTGACGTGGGCTCTATGCTCCGCCTCGGTCACCTTTACTGCACCGTCCTGGGGATTTGCGTGCGGCGTTGTTCTGTTGTGGATGGGGTGCTTGAGCGTATCCTTCGTCATCGCCGCGCTTTTCGTGCTCACCCCGAACGCGATTAGTTACGAAGGTCTGCTTTTAGTTCCGATGTTTTTAGCGTCCGGCATTCTTTTTACGACGACGGCGCCACCCGCGTGGCTGGCCTATCTTTCCCTCTTCGTACCCCTCTCAATGCCCACCTCCCTGCTCTTCGGAGAGGTTATTACCGGGAGTGACGTGGCGATCTGGGCGGTCGCGCTGGGTGCGTGGCTGACGGTGGCGGGAGTGGCAGGGCGCGCGGCACTGCGCCGTGCTACCCGCTCCGGGACTTTGGAGGTGATGTGATGCTGACGCGCTATCGCTCGATCATTCGGGTCTCCTGGGCATCCTCGGTGACCTTTGCGACGGTGGGGACGGCGGTGACCACTCTCCTGGTTCTTCCTCTCCTCGACGTGCTTTTTGATGTGGTGCTCGGCAATGACGTGGGGACCCCGGACCTGGTGCGCACCGGCTATGCCGCGGCGCTGGTTGCTTTGGCCACGTCGGTGGCCTCCGGGGTGGTCAGCGCAGTGGCAACCGACCGGGCGCTAGGGATCTTCCAGGAGGTTCACCTGCGCCGGCGTTTCGACGTGGTGTACTGGGTGGCGGTGTCCACCATCCCATGTGCCTTGGCAGTCTCCACCGGTAGTGCAGCCATCGGCGCCGTCTTCCTCCTCTCCCCGGACAAAGATGCGGCACTACTGGGACGAGTAGCGCTCTTAGCGGTGGCTGCCTTGGTATGTGGGGTGCTGCTCGGAGTGGCAGCAGCCGGGATCGGAGTGGATCTGCCCGATCCATATCTGGGGGCGACACTGCTCGCGACGTTCCTGCCGGTGTTTACCGGGGTGATTGTGCCCCTCGATTACTATCCGCCCGCGCTGGCAGCACTGGCGAATGCGGTCCCCCTCTCGGGAACCATTGCCGGTATCGCGGCGCCAGCCGGGTGGTTGGTAGTCCGCGATATTGCGGTTGCGGCGATCTGGGCAGGTATCGGTGTGATAGCGACCCGCCATGCGGTGGCTCGGCTGCGTTCGGGGATGCGAAGGGATGTTGTATGAGTTTTCTGGGCTTTGATGAACGCTGGGCGGCCTACCTGAAAGTCGCGGAAATGAACCTTGGCGACTCCGCGCGCGTGCACGGCGGGCGGATCGCCGCGGTACATCGCGGCGCCGTCGAAGTGCTCCTCGTTGATAAAACCGATGTGCTGGACTCCCCCAGGTATGGCCCCTCGGACGGGGCATTGGTGCGCATTGACCTCGATATTCCGGGCCACTGCCGAGATAGTGAATCCTGGCCGCCGGTGGTGGGTGACTGGGTGGGCGTGGATGATGCCGGGCATATTCTCGACATTTTGCCGCGCCGTACCTACCTCACCCGCCCGTCGGTGGGCCGTGCCGCTCTCGAGCAACCTATCTGCGCGAATATTGATGTGGTTCTCATTGTGGAACCCGTGGTGCCAGCAGCCAGTCGCGGACGTATCGAACGTTTCGTGGCCCTGGCCCACGCCAGCGGGGCATGCCCCTGGCTGGTGCTCACGAAGGCAGACCTGGCAAACCCGGCAGATCTCCAGGAGCTGGGTGAGGGATGCGAGGAGGTGCTTGCGCTTGATGCACGCTCAGCTGTGGACGTGGCGCGGCTCGTTGAGCGCCTCTCCGGCACGGTCGTGGTGGTGGGGCGCTCCGGCGCGGGGAAATCCACTCTCACCAATACTTTGCTCGGAGCCACCCAGGAGGTGGGAGCGGTGCGCGAAAGTGACCATAAGGGTCGGCACACGACCACCGGGCGTCAGTTGGTTTGCGGAGAACACTTCGCGGTCATTGACACTCCCGGGGTGCGCGCTTTGGGAGCCACGATGGACACGGAGGCGATTGCCGATACCTACGCGGATATTCGCGAATTGGCTGCTTCGTGCTATTTCGCGAATTGTAGCCACGGGCGTGAGCCGGGGTGCGCGGTGCGTGAGGCCAGCGCGAGCGGGGCGTTGGATGCGGACCGTCTGAACCGCTATCTGCGGATGATGGCGGAAGCGGAGCGGTTACGTTCCCGCAGCGATGCGCGAACGGCGCGGAGCCAGGACCGACACTCCTCGAAAGAAAACACCCGCGGGCGGCGAGAAACGATGCGTCTGAAGGGTAAAAACCGCGGATAACAGTGCAAAAACCCCGACTAGTTCCAGAATAAAGCTAGAACCATCCACAGGCTGCGAATACGTATGGACTATCCACAGCCTGTAGGTGCCCGCTGGCGGGTGAGCTCTAGTCAGGGAATGCTCAGCCCTATGAAGACTCTCAGGATTTTTGCGACTCGATTCCCCGGTACGCGCTGTGGCCCGGGTACAGCGGCTGGTTCCCGGGCCACAGTGCGCTCCCGTTCCCGTGCGAGGCGCATGATCGTGGCACGCTGCTTGGCCGCGGCAGGCGCGGCTCTCACCCTGGTAGCGAGCCTCATTTCGCAATCGGCATCTGGCACAGTAGCGCCGTCGTCGGAAAACACTCCCACGCAGGCGGCAACTTCGGCAACGGAAAGTAAGCCAAAGGCACCGGTGGCATCCGCGCTCATGGCGAACGTCAGGAATACAACCCATACGACGGCCGCGCCTCCCCGCGCTACTGGCTTCCGCTCCCCTACCGGTAGCGAACCTGTGATCACTCGCCCCTTTGATCCACCGAAGCACAATTGGCTACCTGGACATCGCGGAGTGGATGTGGAGCTCCCAGCGGGTAGCCCCGTCCTTGCCGCTGGCACGGGCACCGTGGTGTATGCCGGGATGCTCGCGGACCGCCCCGTTATTTCTATTGAACACGCCAATGGCCTGCGCACCACTTACGAACCGGTCGAACCACAGGTACGGCGCGGGGATACCGTGAGTACCGGAATGGTGATTGGGACATTACTGGCCGGCCATGAGGATGGCGGGCGCTTCCCCGGCGATGTTTTGCACTGGGGTGCACGGCGCGGGAAAACCTATATTGACCCGCTCTCGCTTCTCTACCGGCGTGAGATTCGTCTTTATCCTTGACCCGTAACGCTTCAGTAATGCTCCTGCGATACTTCTTTAGGCCCGCGGGTGGGCTTGGGCGAAAGCAGCCCGGAGCCTGTCGGCGCTGACGTGAGTGTAGCGCTGCGTGGTTTGCAGAGATGAGTGACCGAGGATCTCTTGCACACTGCGCAAGTCTGAGCCGCCGTTAAGAAGATGCGTGGCAGCGGAATGGCGTAAATCGTGCGGGGTAATATCGGGTACTCCCGCACGGCTGGCAGCCCGGTGCACGACGTCACGCAGCGAACGCGGGTTGAGACGCCTGCCTTGTGCCCCCAAAAAGAGAGCCCGGGTCGGTTCTTTCATAAGAGCGGCACGCGCGGGCAGGTATTCCTGCACGGCCCGCATAGCCGGCACCCCGTACGGGACCACGCGTTCCTTATTTCCTTTTCCGACGACGCGCACCGTCAAATCAGGGCGAACCTGGTCAATATCCAGAGAACAGACTTCGCTCACGCGCAAACCAGCCGCGTACATGAGCTCGAGGGCCGCCCAGTCCCGGTAGGCGAGAGCTTTTCCGCTCTCGACCGCATGGCTTTTCGCGTTGTTAAGCAACTGTTGGGCCTGATGCTCATTGAGAACATGCGGGAGCTCGTTGGTTACCCGAGGTGATTTCAACCGTGCTGCCGGATCCGAAGCGGTATAGCCGCATCGGTATGCCCAGGAACTAAAAGTACGTATCGCAGCAGATTGCCGGGCCATTGAGGCTAGGGCACTCCCGTGTTCGCGCGAATGGGCTAGCCAGGCCCGCAAATCAGCCAGATCCAGGTGTTCGAGATCAATATCAAGATCGGATGAGTCCTGATCCGCCGTCTTGTTTCCGGTAGATAGCTCGTGAAGGAAAGCGAGGAGGGACACCACCTCGTGTAGATAGGCGCGGATCGTATGTTCGGAGTATCCGCGGCGCAGCCGTAATTCTCGCTCATAACGGTCCAAAATATCTGCTACTCGCATACTCCCCAGTTTATGCGAGCCTTATGTGGCCCGCTGCCGGCTCGCTTCTCGAGCCTGGGGCGTCAGGCGCCACTTCCCTCCCCGGCTCTCCGCAATTCCTGCTATCTCAAGTTTCCCGAGGGCCGCCATCACTTCGGTAAATCCCATTCCCGCGGTCTGCGCTATTTTATCCAGCGGCTGGTAATTGCGAGCCGGTAGCGCGTCGCGCACCCGCACCGCCCGGGGATCCCCGGCAAGCGGATCGGTCACAGCTAGCCCGAGCCCTAATTGCACCCCGCCGGCAAGCGCGTAAGTAACCGTTCGGCTGGCCGATGCGCCGCGGTGATCAGCCGTGGTGTTCCCCTCCGCCACCCGAGCGCGATCTTGGACAAATTGCTGGCCGGCGCTAAAGCCGAGCAATTCCACAATATCTTCCACCCCGGTAATACACACCGCGCCTTCTCGCAGCAGCCGATGGCAGCCCGTTGAACACATCGCGTAAATGGATCCGGGCACTGCCCCGACCGGGATGCCGTAAGTATGTGCGTGCCCCGCGGTATTAATGGCGCCCGACCTATAGGGAGCTTCAATAACAACAACGGCACGTGATAGGCCGGCAATGATCCGGTTCCGGGCCAGAAAACGGTGCCGGTGAGGGGCATTGCCCGGAGCAGTTTCGGAAAGGGCAAGCCCGCCAGTATCAAGAATCCGCGCGAAGAGTTCCTGGTGGGCTTTAGGATAGGGCCGGTTGATCCCGCTGGCAAAGACCACCGCGGTCGGAGCGTTCGCGAGTATAGCGCCACGGTGAGCAGCCGCATCAATACCAATGGCTCCCCCGGAAACAATAAGAGCGCCGCGTTCAGCAAGTTCGTAACTAAAATCGGTGGCGATCTTTTCGCCATAGTCGGTAGCGGCGCGGGAGCCCACCATCGCGAGCGCGGGGCGATCCAGCGCCGCAATATTTCCTTTCCACCATAGTCCCAACGGACGTTGTTCCCCGAGCTGTGCTAAGGATCGCGGCCAGGTGGGGCTACCCGGGTAGGTGAAGCCGTAACCTCGGTTAAGTAGTTCACGGTCGCGCGCAAAGCCCTGTGCATCGTAGCGGGCACTCCAGCGGGCAGTGGCTGCGCGCAGCGATTCAGGAATCGGGGCACCCGCGCGTATTTCTTCCAACCAATCCAGAGCTCCGGCGTAACCGAGATGTTCGGTGAGCGCAACGGCATGGTAGTCCTCCCCTTCGGCCAAGCGTGTCCATGCCATTGCTGCGGTTTCTTCTTGCGTGCTGGTGTTTTTCGTGCCGGTGGTTCCGGGGTGAGCCGCTACCGTGTCGGACGTTTCCGCGGCGGTTTCTCTTGCGCCGGCAGCTCCGGTTATTTCGCTGCCGGTCCAGGGTGTTTTATCCTCCGTCATAGCCAAAATATCCTTTCCCGCGCAGGGCAAATGCCCCGGCAACGTCGTCGGTGGTGGGCTGTGTATGGCCTGATAGATCTGCAAGGGTCCAGGCAACTCGCAGGATTTTATCCGCCGCCCGCATGCTGATGAGGCCGCGGGTGAGGGCCTCGCCCAGGCTCGCGCTTGAACTGGGTGCTAACTGGGTATGCGCACGGAGCCAGGTACCTGGTATCGCCGCGTTGATATCCCAGGTTTCAACCCGGAAGCGGTGGTGTTGGCGTTCACGTGCTTCGCGCACCCGCGCCGCGACCGTTTCGCTGTTATCCCCACTACTGCCCGCGGCTAGTTCGGCCCGGCTAGGCCTGGGCAGATTCACTATGAGGTCGATGCGATCCCGGAGCGGGCCTCCGATGCGGTGCTGGTAGTGGGCGCGGTCTGCCCCCGAACAGGTGCAGGAGGTTGGGGAATCAAGTAGCCTGCCGCACCTGCACGGGTTTCCTGCTCCTACCAGTTGGAAACGGGCCGGGAAGCATACCGAGCCTTGTGCGCGGTGAATATGTACTTCTCCCGATTCCATGGGTTCGCGGAGGGACTGGATGGCTCTGGTGGTGAATTCGGGAAGTTCATCGAGGAAAAGTACACCGTGGTGCGCTAGGGAGATAGCGCCGGGACGGGGCCGGCTGCCTCCTCCCACCAGAGCGGTGGCACTTGAGGTGTGGTGGGGTGCCACGTAGGGAGGCCTGGTGGTAATCTCCTCAAATTGCCCGACGATGGAGCGAATGCTGGCGCTTTCTACCGCTTGGGAGCGGGTGAGGGGAGGCATGATTCCGGGTAGCCGGGTTGCCAACATGGATTTGCCCACGCCGGGCGCCCCGATCATGAGAAGGTGGTGGCCACCCGCGGCAGCTATTTCCAAGGCGTGGCGGGCCAGGTATTGGCCCCGTACCTCCGCGAGGTCACCAATATCGCTACTGGCACGGGGCTGTGATACCGGCACGGGTGGCGGTGGTGGCACCGAATCACTAGCAACTCCCAGGCGCTGCGCTATCTGGGTGATATGCCAGATTTCTCCCACTTGGATCTGGGCCAGCGCAGCTTCGGCTCCGCAACCGTGCGGAACGATGGCGTGCTGGAAGCCGTGGTGAGCGGCGCCCAGCACGCACGGTAATACTCCCCGCACCGGGCGCACCGATCCGTCCAACCCTAATTCGCCTAGGAAGACGCTTCCGGGCGGCACGTGGGTACGGGCCTGCGCAGCGAGGATGGCGGCAGCGATCGCCACATCGAAAGCGGTACCAACTTTCGGGGTATCTGCCGGAGACAGATTCACAGTGACGCGCCCGGCCGGGAAGGGGATCCGAGCCGCGGCGAAAGCGGCTCGGATGCGTTCGCGTGATTCGCTCACCGCCGCATCTGGCAGGCCAACGATAGTGAAATTGGGCAGTCCCGAAAGGATCGCTACTTCCACCCGGATAGGCATGCCCCTGACACCGAGGATAGAGACGGTATGGGAGGTGCCAATCATGAGGCGTTCCGCAGATGGTCGATAGTGACGGGACCGGAGGTGGGCACGTTCACGGCCACGATATCCACCGCGAGTGCGGGGTAGTTTCCACCTTCTACGTGGAGCCACTGCGCCAGAAGATGGCGAAGCCTGCGATATTTTTCGGTACTAACGGCCAGAGGAGCGGGAACCGTATTCCGCCCGCGGCGGGTTTTCACCTCAACCGCAACCAGTGCGCCGCTGGGTTCTTCGCGGCATACCAGGTCAATTTCCCCGCACCGGCATCTCCAATTCTGGGCCAGCACGTGGTAGCCGCACTCCCGCACATATGCGGCGGCCACGTTTTCTCCCCATTCTCCGACCTCCCGAGTGGTGGCGGAAGGAGGAAGTGGGGCGAGCTCGTTGCGAGCAATGGTGGCATGCAAAGTTTCACACTGGTACATGCCCCTAGTGTGACGCGGATATTACCAATGGTGGCTCGGGCGGTGCGCGACTGAGGATAGCGTCGTCGTTTCAGATACCTGTGGATAAACGTAAGCTTCGCCTAAGCTCACGACGCAACGTTCTCCCGATTAAAGCGAGGAACCCGGAAGATCAAGTTCCCGAGTAATATCGGTTTGGTTGAGCTCTTCGATATTGACGTCTTTAAAAGTCACCACCCGTACCGAACGAATGAAACGGGATGTGCGGTAGATATCCCACACCCACGCATCGCTCAGGTTCACCTCGAAAAACACGTCACCTGCAGTCGAGGATCGTACTTTCACGTCTACGTCATTGGCCAAGTAAAAACGCCGTTCGGTTTCCACCACGTAGCGGAAAATCTTCACAACATCGCGGTACTCGCGATATAACGCGAGTTCCAGTTCGGCTTCGTAGCCGTCAATCTCGCTCATTATTCACTCCTTACCGCGGGCAAATGCCACGACATTCGATGATACGGGCTCGGCCCCACCTGCGCGATGGCGTGGAGGTGAGCACGGGTACCGTACCCTTTATTATGTTCCCAATCGTAATCGGGGAAATCTTTCGCGAGTGCCTCCATATATCGGTCTCGCTCAACTTTAGCGACGACGGATGCCGCGGCAATCCCGGCGCAGGAAGCATCCCCCTTAATCACGGTGGTGACCGGAAGCTGCGGGACCGTCGGTTCGGCATCGAAGAGGGAATCTTGGACCCACCAATTGTGTTTTCCGTCTAAGAGAACAGCATCGGGGCGTAATCCGGATTTCTCCAGCTGGGCGAGAGCATCCGCAGCCGCACATCGCAAGGCTTCAATAATTCCCACCGTGTCGATCACACTGGCGGCTGCGCTTCCCACCGCTACCGCGAGCGGCCAGTCGCGGGCCGCCTGGTAGATCGTTTCCCGCCGGTGCGCACTCAGCATTTTTGAATCCCGTAATCCGGGTGGGAAGTCATCCGGAGTACTCCCATCCAGGAGGGCAATACCCACGCAGACCGGTCCGGCGATGGCACCGCGACCCACTTCATCCACTGCGGCGAGAATACCCCCGCCGCGTGCCTCGAGCCGAGCCAATAGTTCTTTTTCGACTGTGCGATCAGGTTCCTGCACGCGTACTACCTGCCCTGCCCGGAAAGCACAGCAAGGGGAAGCCCCGGCTGGGCCGCCGTGGCTGAATATAAGGAACGCGGATCAACTGGATTTTCCGGCAGTGCCACCCGCGCACCCGCGGGTGCTGCCGGTTCGGGGACACCGGAAAAAACGTGGCTCATATCGGGCAAACGCCCGTGACGGCTCCACGGTGAGAAAACGTACCAGGCCCGGCCCACAACGTTTTCTACCGGCACGAATCCATTTCCGGATTCACGCTGATGCCACCGCGAATCTTTAGAATTGGCGCGGTTGTCCCCCATCATCCACAGGTACCCTTCCGGAACCTTCACCTCAAATTTCTGCAAGGAGGGCGACACCCCGTAATTGAGATATTCCTCCGTGATCGGCACGCCATTGACCTGCACGCGACCATCTTCCCCGCAGCAGCTGACGGTATCCCCACCTTTAGCGATAATTCGTTTCACCAGGTAGTGACCAGAATCTGCCGGAAGAAGCCCGATGCCTTGCAGGATCCGAGTTCCGGTTTGGGCAATCCAGGACCGGTTTTCTTCCACATCATCAAGCCATCCGCCCGGATCCACAAAGACCACGATATCGCCGCGGCGTAACTCCTCATTATCGGTCACCATCCGGTTGACAAAAAACTTATCCCCGGTACTCAACGTGGTTTCCATGGAACCGGAAGGCACATTAAAAGCTTGTATAAAGAAAGTTTTTATAATGACGGAGACGAGAAGAACGACGGCGACAGTGAGGGCCATCTCCACTACGCTACGCAGGCGCGAGTTACGCACGGGGGCTTCCCGGGCGTCCGCCTCGGGGCGCACCGGAGCAACCTCGGGAGGGTAGGAGGGAGGCTGCTCCGTATTGGCAGCGGAGGACTGACCGTCCGTTGTATTCATGGTTACTCCTCCGTGGTTCACATATGCTTCCGCTCGGGCGAGTTCATCTCGCAACGCATCAGCGTAGAGACCTTCATCCGCGTTCGAGAGCTGCTCCGTGAGCGTTAGCCTTAAGCGGGCTTCAGCTGCATTTATCTTAGCGGGCCCCTCCGACACGTTTTTTGTCTCGTTAGATTCCGGTGGTGTAGACAAGCAAGGCTGCGGCTCTGGCTCTGGCGCCGAATGCTCCGCTGCCCTCACTGCAGGTTGCAGGGCCTGCAATTCTGCCCCATCAAAGAGGTCGTCAAGCTCCGGTAGTTCGTCCACGTCCGGTACCGCATGCAGGTTCTGTACCTCAGGTGCGGGAGCGGCCCGGCGACCACGAGCCTGGCTCCGGTGGGTCCGCCCTGCCGGCCACCGCGAGGCATCCTCCGACGCCCGTGACCCGCCTGACGTGCCCTCGCCCATACGCCCCTCCGCCCCTGCATTAGATAAAAGATACGCGTATTCCATGCTACCAGCGCACGTGAACGTACCTGGGGTTATCCGCGCCGTCGCGCCACATTATTTTAGTAAAGCTCCAGGAATAACTCAGCGTTGCTCTACCGTTATCGGAACTTATCGGAGAAGATGGTGCGCACGGTTTCCTAGGTTATCGGCCCGGGGTGCCCCAGATAAAAATGGACCCGCACCGGGGCGCGGGTCCATATGTGAACGAGAAGTTCGTACCGTTCCTTACTTGGAATCGGTGCGACGTTCGCGAATCTTCGCTGCCTTACCGTGGCGATCACGCAGGTAGTACAGCTTGGCGCGACGCACCCGACCGCGGGTAATCACTTCGATGGATTCAATGGAGGGGGAATGCACCGGGAACTTACGTTCCACGCCCACCCCGAAGGAAATCTTGCGGACATCGAAGGTGGCGCGCAGGCCATCACCCTGGCGGGCAATAACAACACCCTGGAACGCCTGGGTACGGGTGCGGTTACCTTCCACGACGCGCACGTTCACACGCACGGTGTCACCGGCGCGGAAATCGGGGATATCGTCGCGCAAACGCGAAGCATCAACTACATCAAGAGTCTGCATTATTCATTCACTTTCCGCCTCTGCACGCAGGCCAGGGGCGCTGTTATCGGTTAAGATCTCGCCGATGCGCGACCCCCTGCGGCAGGCACAGCGCATTATGAAAGCGAGGAAACTCCACTATTATGCCACAGTCAGCGGACAGGTAAAAATGAGATCCGAGTTGATTACCTCACCCACCTGGAATTCTCGGGTAGCTACCTTTCGGAAACCGCACCGTTTGTAGAATCGTTGCGCGCGCCGGTTGTCTTTATTTGTTCCGAGCCACAGGTACGGTGCGGACGCCACCTCGGCATCAAGTATTCTGTCTCGGCATGCCTCCACCGTTGCCTGCCAGAGCAGATCCGCTACCCCGCTCCCGTGCCAGCTGCGCTCCACGTAGAACTTTGATAGCTCAAGCAACGGGCCTTTCCGCTCCGGAAGGTGCATGACTGGTGCACCGTCCTCGCGCCCGGCAACGTCGTCGTCCCCCATTCCCACCGTACTATCGGGAAGCAACATGAGACTGTACCCCAGCAATTCCCCGCGCGACTCTCCGCTGGCGGCACGCACTACCACCGTCACCCAGTGGGGGTCGGCAAGGTATTTTTCGAAAGCTGCGACGGAAAGATTCGCCGCCTCGAACGCGGCAATATCCGCTTCCCTAAGATAACGCGGGCAGGCATCGGGGAAGGTGCGGGCGGCCAGGTTAGCCAGCTCGGTTGCGGTGCGCCGTCGAACCTCGTGCAGTCGCGCACTGTCCGGTAGCGCCCCGTCCGGGTCCAGCCCGTTCTCAAGTACCCCACCTGAAAACGTTTCGTCCGGTAGCGCCCCGTCGTCAGAAACGACGGCGCCCGCCACCCCCAGGGCCTCGGTATCCACCGCCACCGGGTGGGCGTCACTGGTGCGCCATACATAGCCCGCCGCCGCGAGCGCCGGCCGGTCGTGTTTGTCCAGCTGCGAGGTATCTAGCTCCGCGATCATATCGGGACGGCGCGCAGCGGTGCGCGCGATGGCTTCGTCGCGCCGGTAGCGCGCCACCGCCCCGTGATTGCCGCTGAGCAGTACTGCGGGCACCTCGAACTCACGCCAGCGCACCGGGCGGGTGTAGACACGGTATTCGAGCAAACCGGCCGCACCGTGCGATTCTTCCACGAGGGACTCCGGGTTCCCCACCATGCCGGGGATAAGACGGGTAACCGCCTCCACGAGGGCCACTGCCGCCACTTCCCCACCGTTGAGGACATAATCTCCGAGAGAAAACTCCTCTACGCGCACACCCCGCCCACGATAGTGCTCAGCTACCCGCGCATCAATTCCCTCATAGCGCCCGCAGGCGATAATGATGCGCTCCCGGGTGGCCAGGTCTTCGACGAGGCGCTGAGTGAGGGGCCGACCGGACGGGGTGGGCATCGCGAGAGTAATTGTTTCCGGAGAGCTCGGGCCGATGAGGTCATCGAGAGCACGACCCCAAACATCCGGTTTCATGACCATGCCAGCCCCGCCTCCGATGGGGGTATCGTCCACGGTGCGGTGGATATCGCTGGTCCAGTCGCGCAGATTGTGGGTGCGAATATCAACGACGCCGCGACGGCGCGCCTTGCCTACCAGCGATAAATCGAGCACGTCGAAGAATTCCGGAAAAACGGAAACGAGGTCAATGCGCAAGCTCGCCATTACTTCACTTCCTCAGCGCTGTTTTCCTCCGTCATGCTTTCTTCGGCGGCGCTAAGTGCGTCCCCGGCTGCGCTGAGTGCCCCGGCCAGGTCATCACCGTCCACTACGATCATGTCATCTTCGGAAAAAAGCCCGGCCGGGGCATCAACCACGATGCAGTGGTCATCCAGATCCACCGCCGTCACGATCTCACGCACGAAGGGCACGCGGGTAATCCGGCCATCCGGCTCACGCACCACCAGGATATCCTGGGCGGGGCCGTTTTCTAAGCCGGTAATAATACCGAGCTCGTAACCTTCTGGGTCGAGGACTTCCAGACCGCGTAGCTCATGGGCATAATAGGCATCTTCTTCGGGCTCATCCTCATCAGTTTCCACGACGAGACGCACCCCTCGCAGCGCTTCTGCGGTGTCACGCGTGGTGGATTCAGCGAAGAGCGCGTAGGTAATTCCTCGGTATTCTCGAGTGCGAGTGATGGTGAGCGGCCCGAAATCCGCCGGATCTGTTTCCAGCTGGGTCCCCACAGCGAGGCGGCGCGCGGGCGAATCTGTGCGAACGTCCAAACGGACTTCCCCTTTAAGCCCGTGCGGCGCCCCGATAATAGCTACCGTCAGTTGCATCGTGTCCTTCTCTCAGTTCCCGCACACGGTGGGGAACGGTGGTGGCTCATACAAAACCGGCCCGCAACCCCGAAAGGTTGAGGGCCGGTATGCCGCTACGTTAGTTACGGTCCGTTTCGATAACGTCCACGCGCACGGAGCCTTCGTCCGAAAGCGCGTTGACGACGGTCCGCAGCGCCTTGGCGGTACGCCCGCCACGGCCGATCACCCGACCGAGATCGTCAGGGTTCACCCGAACTTCCAGAAGTTCGCCACGACGATTACGCGATGCCGAGACGTTGACATCATCCGGGTAATCAACAATTCCCTTGACCAGGTGTTCCAGAGCGTCCGTCAGCATTAGGCTTCCTCGGTTTCCACTTCGGTAGCTTCACCGGTTTCGGCTTCCCCAGCTTCAGCGGCGGCAGCAGCTGCGGCTTCCGCTTCGGCCTTCGCCTTTGCTTCAGCGGCGGCAGCGCGGCGCTTTTCGGCATCGTCCTGGACCTTCTTGACCGCTGCGGCGCGCGCTTCTTCAGCGTTCACCGTTTCCGGAACACGCAGGCGACCCTCCTGACCATCCTTGTATCCCTTGAACTTCTGCCAGTCACCGGTCACCTTAAGCTGCGCGAGCACGGCTTCGGTGGGCTGAGCACCCACACCGAGCCAGTACTGAGCCCGATCAGAATCGATACGGATGGTAGACGGCTGGGTATTGGGATCGTAGTAACCGATTTCCTCAATAACCTTGCCGTCGCGCTTGACGCGAGAATCCGCCACGACAATACGGTACTGGGCCGCACGGATCTTACCCATGCGCTTCAAACGAATTTTGACTGCCACTTTTGTGGTCAATCCTTTCTCATTGGGGTGGATTACCCGGCCGGTTGGGGGACGCGCACCGTGCAATCCGTGAACACGGACAATACCGGGTTGAGAGGGACCCGGCATCCTCCAAGTACATCTAGCTATTCTGCCAGAATTTTCCGGCGGAAGAAACAGGCAGTGCGCAGCTGCGCGGTGAGATCACTTACGCCGTCGGTCCGCTACGGTGCCGGTGCGGACGCGCGACAGTCACGGCGCGAACCCCTATCCCACCGTTTCAACCTGACAAGCCCCGCCGTGCCTGGCAAGATGGGAAGCGTGAATACCCTCGCTCCCGCCACCGCAGCCTGCACCGTTGGCACCGTTAGCACCGTGGGCTCGCCCGCGGTTGTGCCCGCACCTACCTCCAAGCTCGTGCGCTACGCCTGGCTTTCCGTTGCGGCCGCCCTCGTCACCATTGCACTCAAAGCAGCTGGCTACTGGCTCACCGATTCGGTGGGCCTTCTCTCCGACGCCACAGAATCCTTAGTTAACCTGGCCGCGGCGGTGGTCGCGGTACTGGCTCTCTCCGCGGCCGCAAAACCCGCAAATGCACGCTATACCTACGGACGCTCGAAGGCCGAGTACTTTTCTTCCGCCGTGGAAGGTGCCATGATTTTTGCGGCAGCCGGTTTTATTATTTTTTCCGCCATTGACCGCATTATTCACCCCCAGCCGCTGGCTGCGCTGGGATGGGGCTTGGGCATTGTGGCGCTCGCATCGTTAGTCAATGGAATTGTCGGTATAGTCCTGCTGCGCGCTGGCGCGAAGCACCGTTCTCCCACCTTGCGTGCCGACGGCAAACACCTTCTCACGGATGTCATCACTTCCGTTGGGGTGATCGTGGGCGTGGGATTGGTGGTGCTAACTGACGAACCGCTGCTAGACCCCATCGTCGCTATCCTCGTTGCGGTCAATATTCTAGCCACCGGAGTTAAGCTGCTGCGCGAGTCGCTCGCGGGACTCATGGACGCAGCCCTGTCCGAGCCTGATACTGAAAAAATCGTGGCGATTCTACGTTCGCACACCCGCCGTGAGGTACGTTTCCACGGGCTGCAGACCCGAGTGGCCGGACGCGATTCGTTTTGTAACTTTGATCTGTTGGTCCCCTCCGCATGGACGGTGCGCGAGGGCCACGAGCTCGCTGAGGATATCGCGGAGGAATTACGCGCCGCGGTGCCTCACCTCCGCGCCCTCATCCATGTGGAGCCACTGGAGGACCCGCGCTCCTATGAGGATATTCCGGAAGGTTACGTGCCGCTGGGCGGTATTTCCGATGCGGTTCCGGATATTGTGGTGGAGGCTTTAACCACCGGAAAGAACGACGACGCCGCTACTTCCCAGAAATAACCACTCTGCCACGAACGGCGCCGCGGGCAAGATTCCTCCTGCCCGCTGCGCCGTCGTCGTTATTTAAGGAAGCGCTTGAGCTCTTCCATGCTTGCCATATCGGGTGCCGCCGGGGCGGAGCCGGGAAGCTGGGTGCCCTTGCCGAAAGCCGAGCCCCGTTCGGCACGCTGCCGTGCCGCCGCGGCTTCGGCTTCCTGCCGGGCGCGTTTCGCCGGATTACCCGAACGGCCCTTCTTACCACCCGAAACGTTCTTCTTCGCGCGTTTCTGCTTGCGTGATCCCCCGCCAACGCCGGGCATACCGGGCATACCTGGGATTCCGCCACCGCGGCTCATCTGCGTCATCATCTTCGCGGCACCTTCAAAGCGCTGCACCAACTGATTGACTTCCTGGACGGTGGTTCCTGAGCCTCGGGCGATGCGCTGGCGGCGCGAACCGTTGAGAATTTTCGGGGTGCGGCGTTCGGCAGGCGTCATGGATTGGATAATGGCTTCCACGCGCCCCATCGAGGATTCATCCCACTGTTCGAGGGCTTCGCGGTACTGACCCATTCCGGGCAGCATCCCCATGAGTTTCTTGAGTGAACCCATCCGTTTAATTTGGTTCATTTGCACGAGGAAGTCATTGAGGTCGAAAGCCCCCTCGCTCATTTTCTCGGAAAGCTCGCGCTGCTGTTCTTGCGTCCAGGTGGCTTCGGCACGTTCGATGAGGGAGAGAATATCGCCCATATCGAGGATGCGGGAAGCCATGCGGTCGGCGTGGAAGCGTTCGAAATCTTCCAGTTTTTCGCCGGTGGAGGCGAAAAGGATTGGTTTGCCGGTCACGCCACGCACCGAGAGCGCCGCGCCGCCGCGGGTATCGCCGTCGAGCTTGGTGATAACCACGCCGGTGAAGCCCACCCCATCTTGGAAGGCCTTCGCGGTGGCGACCGCGTCCTGACCGATCATGGCATCGATAACGAAGAGAACTTCGTCGGGGTTGACGGCAGCCCGAATATCAGCTGCCTGCTGCATGAGGACCTCGTCGATACCCAAGCGTCCGGCGGTATCCACCACGACGGCACCGTAGCCGTTCGCGGCCGCGTAATCTACACCGCTAGCGGCCACCTGGATGGGGTCGCCCACCCCGTTACCGGGTTCGGGAGCCCATACGTCCACTCCGGCACGCTCACCCACCACCTGAAGCTGCTGCACGGCATTAGGCCGCTGCAAATCGGAGGCGACGAGGAGCGCTTTGCGGCCCCCGCGCGCGAACCAGCGCCCGAGCTTACCGGCCAGCGTGGTTTTACCCGCGCCCTGGAGACCGGCGAGCATGACCACGGTGGGTCGTCCCTGCGCAAAATTAAGTTCCCGAGTTTCCCCGCCGAGAATCTCAATGAGTTCGTCATTAACAATTTTGACGATCTGCTGCGAGGGATTGAGAGCCTGGGAGCGTACCGCACCGGTGGCGCGTTCGCGCACCGCGGCGGTGAACTCGCGCACCACGGGAAGCGCGACGTCGGCGTCCAAAAGGGCACGCCGAATCTCGCTAATGGTGGTTTCTACATCCGCTTGGGTGAGCACACCCTTGGAGCGCAGATTCTTGAATGCACCGGAAATCCGGTCGGAAAGATTATTAAACACTGGCCAGCCTTCGCGTCAACAAACTCGTTCCATTGTAAAGCAGGGTGCGCGAGCGCGCATATTCACCCGCTGCCGCACGTCAAACTCGAATCTAGCGGCGGTGGACCTGTTCCGCAGCACCGTCGCGCTGTAGCTCAGCTATGCATGTCCTTGGCTCGGCTATGCATACCTTTAGCTGAGCAGCGAATCGACGAAAGCTTCCGGATCGAAGGGTGCCAGATCGTCCGGTCCCTCCCCCAGGCCCACCAGCTTAACGGGCACGCCAAGTTCGCGCTGCACCGAAATAACAATGCCGCCCTTGGCAGTGCCGTCCAGTTTGGTCAGCACGATCCCGGTTAGTCCTGTCACCTCCGCGAAAACACGGGCCTGCTGCATCCCGTTTTGCCCCGTCGTGGCGTCCAGAACAAGGAGAACTTCATTGACCGGCGTGGTGCGTTCCATGACACGCTTGATTTTTCCGAGCTCATCCATGAGCCCGGCCTTATTTTGGAGGCGCCCGGCGGTATCCACGATAATCACGTCCACACCGGTTGCATCTGCCTGCGCCACCGCATCAAAAGCAACGGAGGCCGGATCTGCCCCCTCACGATCCGAACGCACAACATCCACACCCACTCGGTCGCCCCAGGTGACCAACTGATCGGCTGCGGCCGCGCGGAAAGTATCTGCTGCACCGAGCAGCACCGTGGTTCCCTGCGCGCGCAGCAATCGCGCGAGCTTACCGACCGTGGTGGTTTTCCCGGTGCCATTCACACCCACCATAAGAACCGCCGCGGGATGCACCGCCCCGGAATCCGTTTCACTGCGAGTGAGATTGAGGGAGCGATCCATATCTGGACCTACGTGGCGTAGCAGCTCCTCGCGCAAAATCTCACGGACCCGTTGCGGATCGGTGGTGCTTTCAATTTTCACACGCGAGCGCAGACCCTCCATAATCTCGCTGGTGGCATCCAGCCCCACATCGGCCATGATGAGGGTATCTTCCAGTTCTTCCCAGTCCGCCGCGGAGAGATCCCCGCGGGAAAGAATCGCCAAAAGAGCCTGCCCGAAGCCACCCGAGTGAGCCAGCCGGGCGCGCAGGCGCTGCATCCTGGAGGGAAGGGATTCGGGCTGTTCAACCGCCGGAACCGTAACGATATTCGGGGTGGTTTCACCGGAGATTTCTCCGACGGCTTCTTCAGCGGTACCTTCCGAGGCTTCCGCGGTGGAATCCCCTTCGAGAACCGGGATGTTCCGACGTTCCAATTCCTCGCGCCGCTGGTTCTTCTTCACCAGGGAAATAACGAGGGGAACAAGGAGGAGGGCAACAACGCCCGCGATGACAAGTGCAAGAACTACAGGATTATCCACTCCTCCAGTCTTGCAGAGGGTGCCGGGTTTTTCCAGCTGGTGCCCTATCAGGCACTGCGCCGTTCGCGCGTTTCAGCGTCTTCACCCTCGACGCTTTCCTCAATATCAACGGTGCAGCTTTGGCCGCCAGCACCGTCAATGACCACGTCCGCTACCAGAGCACCATCCGGCTCCCCGGCAAAATCCGCCACATGGATTTCTTCCGGTACACCCGTGGAAACATAGGCAACGTCCGCCTCCGTGCGAGTATCTTCTACAGCACTTTCAGCACGACGGCGCAGCGGCGGTGCGGGAATACGCGCCCGCAGTTTTTCACTATTGCGGCGCACCGTTTCCGAGAGTTCACGCTCCGTTTCCCGAGCTCGATCAAAGTGCTCATCGAGGGTTTCGGAGGTGATATAAGCTTCGGATTCGTGCGCGAAAGCTTCGAACATATCGTCCACCGCCGTATCGTGGTGGACGATGTCATAAGTGTCCATATCCAGTTCATCAGAGCGCCACGCGTCAAATGATTCCGCGACGGATGCTCCGGTACTTTTCCCGGAATTCCGCGCGAATGACAGGGCATACACCAGCGCCGCGGCAGCAATAATGATGGCGATAACAACGATGATAAGGGGCACGGTCTTATTATGAGAATTTTCGCGGCGGCCGGCTACCTCCGACCCGCACACTTGCGCAATTGTTACCGAACTGCAACGTAACTCTCGCTATTCGCGCAGTTCAGACATGCGCTGGGATACCACGGTGGAAACCCCGTCCTCGCGCATCGCTACCCCGTACAGAGCATCGGCGATTTCCATTGTCCGCTTCTGGTGGGTGATGACCAGGAGCTGGGAAGAGCGCTGCAATTCCCGGAAAATCTCGAGAAGGCGCCCCAGATTGACATCATCGAGGGCTGCTTCTACTTCGTCCATGACGTAGAACGGGGAGGGACGCGCCATAAAGATTGCCACGAGGAAAGCAATGGCGGTGAGCGAGCGTTCCCCACCCGACAGCAAGGACAGCCGCTTGACGCGCTTGCCGGGTGGCCGCGCTTCGATTTCCACCCCGGTGGTCAGCACGTTCTCCGGGTCGGTGATAATGAGATGCCCTTCCCCACCCGGGAAGAGGCGAGCAAAGACCTGCTCGAAACGGGCGCTAATATCGCTGAGCGCGGCTTTCATGACGAGGGTGACTCGTTCATCAAGCTCCGCCACGATATCGAGAAGATCGGCGCGGGTCTTCTTCAGGTCATCAAGTTGCTGCGCGAGGTACTTTTGACGTTCTTCCAGCGCGGCGTGCTCCTCCAGGGCGAGCGGGTTAATGGTGCCCAGCCGCGCGAGGGCTCGCTGCGCCGTGGCCAGGCGCCGTTCCTGTTCAGCCCGCACGTAGGGCACCGCACCGTCCTCGGTGGGAACCTGGGTATGCGGTCCGAATTCCTCTACGAGTGTGGCACTATCGATGCCCAAATCCTCGAGGGCACGGGTGGCCAGCTGTTCGTATTCCATGCGGGCACGGGCAGTTGCCAATTCACGGGCGTGGGTGGAATCTGCGAGGTCGCGTTCGCGGGTACGCAGCTGATCGACGCGTTCGCGTAGGTGCGTGAGCTGCCCCTCGGCGCCGTGTTGTTCTTCTTCTACCCGACGACGCTGCTCGGCCACCTCGGCACGTAAGCTGCGTACGTGCGCTAAGGCTCGCACCGCCGCGGCCGCGACCTGTCCTGCCAGCACCGCATGTTCGGCGCGAACCTGGCGGGCTCGTTCTTCCCGTTCAAGACGTTCGCGGGCCAATCGAGCCCGGTTATCCAGGGCATCAGCGCGCCCACTCAACGCTCGGAAACGTTCTTCTGCGGTGCGCAGCGCCAATCGAGCCTCCGTTTCTTGTTTACGGGCGGCCACAGCGGCTTCGTGCGCGGTATCGCGCTGCCGGGAGAGACGCGTCAGTTCACCATCATCGGGAATCTCAGTAGCATTTTCTTCGGGCTCCGCGAAACTTTCTAGCTCTGCCTGCCGTGCGGCAATATCTTCCCGCAAGGAGGCGGCGCGCGCGACGGCGCGTTCTTCATCGGCACGGGCCGCAGCGAGGGCTTGGCGTAAAGCTCCTAATTGGGCAGTTGCGGCAGCCAGATTAGAGTCCCGCGCCGTCAGTTCGCTCCCGGAAGCCTCGGCGCGGGCCCGAGCCTCTTCCTCGGTACTCTCAGCTTTTCGCAGCGCACCAGCTGCTTCATCAGCGGCAGTGGCGGCGGCATCAAGTTGCTCGGAAGCGTCCTGATAGGCAGCTTGGCGGGTGAGGGTGGCAGCGGCGGTGGCTTCTCCCCCGGTAGCGGTGCACGCCGTGATAACGTCCCCGCTCGTTGTTACCGCGCGGGGTGCCCCGGCTGCCACGAGCAGGCGGGCTGTAACAAGATCAACGGTGAGTGCGGTGCCAGCTAGGAGCTGCTTGAGGAGGCCAGCCAGGTCACTGCCCGTCCCGGACCAACTCACCACCGATAATGCGCGCACGGCGGCATCCGGATCCGGGCGCACCGTCTCGAAAGCGGCGCTGAGTTCACCTTCGCGCGCGGCAGCTGCGGCGTCGTCGTTCTTCCCTTCCGTAATCGTGAGCGTGAGACGCCCGGCTTGCGCCTGCGCGGCGCCACGCAAAATATCCACGGCGCTGTCGAGGTCATTCACCACCGCACCGGCGGCGGTTCCCGCCAGTGCATTTTCCGCCGCACTTTCCCAACCGCGTTCCACGTGGAGGTGGTCTCGTAACAACGCCGCACCGTGCTCGATAGCCCACGCGGTGGCATCTTCCGGTTCCAAAGAGAGCGCGAGGGTATCAACAATGGCCTGTAGGCGCGCCATCTCCTCGCGAGCACGTACCTCGTTCGCGCGCGCCTCTTCCACGGCAGCGCGGGCCTCCAGATGAGCCCGGGTATGTTCTTCATGGGCGGAAGCGAGGGTATCGTCCCCGGCGGAGGTAGCGACGAGCTCCTCCTCAATATCCGTGACCTGCACGCTGGTAGTCTGCACGCGCTGGCGCGCGGCCGCCACATCCTTGTCCACACGTTCAACTTCAGCCGCGAGCGCCTCAAGCCGCGAGCGTACGGCGGAAACCTTCCCGGCACGGCGTGCGGCGTTCTCGCGAGCGTCGGCGCGCACTCGGCTCGCCTCGTTATAGGCGCGCTCGGCCACAGCTTCCGCAGTTTCAGTTTCCTCCCGCTGGGTGAGGACGACGCGCAAAGCATCCTGAGCATCGCGGACGCGCCCCTCAAGTTCTTCTTCTTCGGCCCGGGCCCGTACAGCTCGCGCATGGAGCTCCTCCGGGTCGTCTTGGCCGCCCCGTGCAGGCATGGTGCTCAGGGTGCGTTCACGTTCGCGCGCCAGCTCGTCCATGGCGCGAAATCTTTCCTCGAGGGAAGCGAGACGTTCGGAGCTATCCCGAAGAGCTGAGAGCTGCGGGTTGAGGCGCGCGTGATGGTCCTCTGCCGTAGCGAGGGCGGCTCGGGCCTGAGTGAGGGCCACTTGGTTTTCTTCGCGCAGCTGAGCGGTACGCTGATCTTCAGCAGCTCCGGCTTCCAGCCTGGCCTGCGCCTGGGCCAGATCATCAGCGAGAAGACGAGCCCGCGCGTCGCGTTCGGTTGCCTGAATGATCTGGGCACGGCGGGCTGCCTCAGCCTGTTTGGCGAGCGGTCCGAGCTGACGGCGCAGCTCCGCAGTGAGGTCCTCCACCCGCGTGAACGAACCCTTCATTGCTTCGAGCTTGCGCAGAGTTTTTTCTTTACGGCGACGGTGCTTGAGCACTCCGGCAGCTTCTTCCACAATATTGCGGCGCTCTTCGGGACTCGAAGTGAGGACTTCATCGAGGCGGCCCTGCCCGATAATGACATGCATTTCGCGCCCCATGCCGGTGTCTGAGAGAAGTTCTTGGACGTCAAGGAGGCGTGCCGGCGTACCATTAATGGCATATTCGGAACCGCCGGCACGGAAGAGGGTTCGGGTGATCGTCACTTCCGAATACTCAATGGGGAGCACACCATCAGAATTATCGATAGTAAGGGAGACTTCCGCGCGTCCGAGCGCGGGACGGCGCGACGTGCCAGCAAAAATAACATCCGCCATGGAGCCACCACGCAAAGTTTTCGCACCCTGTTCGCCCATCACCCAGGCGAGAGCATCCACCACATTGGATTTCCCTGAGCCGTTAGGGCCTACCACCGCATTAATCCCGGGTTCAAAGCGCACTGTGGTGGCGGTGGCAAAGGATTTGAATCCTCGCATGGTCAAGGTTTTTAAGTGCACGATTACAGATTATGCCAGACGGCGCCACCGGTGGCGCTACGACGGGGCGTTATGACAGTTGCAACCGGTACCCGTGGTCGCGGTGGCACGCCGGCGACACACCGCACCGTACCGGGACCGCTAGAACATGAAGGGGACGACGACGATCTTGTAAATAAGTGCAATCGCGAAGGTCGTAGCGTAACCGGTCATCACCCGGTTATCGGTGGTACGCGAGGTAGCGTAGGAAAGCACGGCCGGCTGACCGAGCAATCCTGCCACCGCACCCGAAGAACGGGTGGCAGAGGAACCAAGCGCCCACGCGGCAGCCATCATGACTCCGCACCCGACAATACTCACCGCTGCGGCCAAGAGCAGCGATTTCAAGCCCACCATTGTGAAGACGGTCGAGGCAAAAGCAGAACCGGAGTTGAGGCCGACTGCCGCGAGGAAGAGCATGAGGCCAAACTGGCGCAGGGTCAGATTCGCGGGGCGCGGGAGTTGCCAGGGTACCCGGCCGGTGCGGTGCACCGCTCCGAGGATCAGCCCCACCACAAGCGGGCCGCCGGCCGCACCCAGGGAAAAGGCCGCGCCACCCGGTAGCGGGATTTCCACCAGTCCGAGAGCAAAGCCCAGGGCAAGGCCACCGGCTGCTGCCACCCAGTCCAGTTCGGAGGAGCTGGAGACCGAGTCACCGAAATACTCTTCGAGTTCTTCTACCCGCGAGGTAGGTAAGGCGACTTCTACCACGTCGCCCATTTCCAGGTAGGTATCCGGGGTGGCGAGGATCTCGTCATCGGCACGGCGGATAACCGTCACCCGTGCTTCGAAACGACGATAGAGCGGGAGGGAACCCACCGTGAGCCCAGCAATATCCCGATTGGATACCGTAAAACGGTGCACCGCCAGATAGGGATCAGTCAGCCGCCGATGACGCATCCGGCTACCCAGGCGTTCGATAGCTTCAGAAAGCGCCGCCCGGGAAGCGAAAATACGAACCCTATCCCCCGGTTCCAGAGCACGCTCCATATCGAGGATATGCCAACGGCGATTGCGCCGCATTGCTACGAATCGCACCTGTTGTCCGGCTATATCCCGCATCTGCTGCGCGGAGATCTCCCGATCCACGTACACGGTTGCCTGTTCCAGTTCCACATCATCCGGATCGAGTTGGTCATGACGGGCTTTCCATTCCCGGTTAATAAAAATAGCGACCATGACAATGGCGAGCGTGACCCCGACCGGGTAACCAATGGAGTAGCCCACCGCCGGATTATCCGGGTCGGTCATTTCCTGGGCGAGAGCAAGCGAGGGCGTCGAGGTGAGCGAACCTGCGAAAACACCCACGGCAGTACCGCGCAATAAACCGAGAAGCTCGCCCAGTCCCACCGCGGCCGCCGCACCGGCCGTAATCGCAATAACTGAGGCGAGCATAAGGCCTAGCTGTTTGCGGATCTCCTGGAAGAATGTTTCCCCGGCTTCCAATCCAATCATGTAAACGAAAATACCCAGGCCCAAATCTTGCAGGAGCACGAGGAGGGAGGTGGAGGGCGGAACCACCGCACCGACAAGCAAACCGATGAAAAGCGCTCCCGCTGCCCCGAATTTCAGGGGACCAAAAGGAATCGCCCCGAAGGCAGCGCCAAGCGCCACCACAATGAAAACAACGAGAACGGTATTGCTGGCAAGGATATCGAGCACAGTGCCACCTCGGGGTTAAAGACTGGTAGAACGTTGCCTACTCTACCAATTTGGTACACCGTGCCAGTGCTTTCGGGCCCGGTGTCCGCCCCGTCCTACTCGGTAGGGGCTTCGTCAGGAGCCCCTTTACCCATCATTTGACGCGCCATTCCTGCCAGATAAACCGATCCAACTACTGTCACCACCGGCGTGGCGAGCTCATCGCCCGCTTCGGCCTCGGCCCATCCGGAAGCTTCGTCAATCGCGGCGAGCAGATCGCGTTCCACCCGCACCCTTTCTGCACCGAAGACCGCCCGCGCCAGCTCTGCCAGGTCCTCGGCGTCCATGGCACGTTCACCGGGCATATCGGTGATGACAACAGCGTCCAAGACCGGCTCGAACTGCCCGAGGGTTCCTTCCACATCCTTATCTGCCATCATGGCGAGCACCCCAACCCGCCGGCCGGGATAGTACTCTTCCAGCGCGGCGGCTGTGTGTGCGGCACCGTGAGGGTTATGGGCCGCGTCCACGAGGACGGTAGGCGAGGTACGCACCACTTCGAGGCGCCCGGGCGAAGTAACGGCCATCAGTGCATGTTCGACGACGTCACCCGCAAGCGCGCGCCCCCCGAAGAATGCTTCAACCGCAGTGATGGCCAGCGCCGCGTTCTCTGCCTGATACGAGCCGCGCAGTGCGAGAGGAATATCGTCGTAGCGGGCCGCGGGGGTGCGCACAGTCATAAGCTGACCACCCACCGCAGTCTCCCGCCCGAGGACCTGGATGTCTTTCCCGTAGACGGATACGTGGGCGCGGGCCCGGTGGGCTGCCTGAGCGATAGCCGCACCGGCTTCCTCGGGTTGGGAGGCGCTCACCACGCTGGCCCCGGGTTTAATAATCCCAACTTTTTCACCCGCGATCTGTGCGATGGTGTGCCCGAGCCATCGTTCATGGTCGAGAGCGATGGGGGTGAGAACAGCGACGTCGCCGTCAATCACATTGGTGGCATCCCACCTTCCCCCCATGCCCACTTCGACCACCGCCACATCGATAGGTGCGGCGGCGAAAGCTACGTAGGCCATGACCACAAACACTTCGAAGAAGCTCATGCGCGGCCCACCCTCCGCTTGGGAGCGCTGGTCCACTAGTTCGACGAACGGCGCGACATCTTCCCATGCCTGAATGAAATCCGCGCGGGAAATATTATGTCCGTCGATAGCGATGCGCTCACGCACCGACACCAGGTGCGGGGAGGTGAAACGCCCGGTACGCAGACCGTGCTCGCGTAGCAGCGCTTCGATCATGCGTGCCGTCGAGGTTTTCCCATTGGTGCCCGTCACGTGCACGCACCGGTAGGAATGGTGCGGATTACCGAGTAAATCCAGGCACATCTGAACGCGCTCAAGGGAGGGCTGCACCTTATGTTCGGGGGCGCGGGTGAGGATATCCCGGTAGATCTCATCCACCCGAGCTTCTTCTGCGGTGGTATCCGCGAGTTCAACGGTAGGATCAGGTGACTCCTTGACCTCTCGGAGCACCGCTTCGTCCCCGAAAATTCCAGAGTTGAGGACCTCGGAAAGCGCCGCGTCAAGTTCGGCTTCCCGCGCATCTTCACTGTCGTACCCCGCGCCATCGTACCCAACGTTATTCGTACCCATACCTGCCCCTTTCACGGCACACCAGCATATACCACGGGGCCCACGGTGCGACTGGCGCTGCCAGCCCCGTGGGCCCCGTTCCCGCACACTACCGGTCCGCACGAACCCTTATGTACGGATGTATCTAGGAGGCTGATTCCTCCGCGTTCTCAACCGACGGGATGAGGGTGGAGAGGAGAAGCGCAATAATCACAAGGACCGCACCCACCGCAATTCCGGCCTGATAACCACCCACCAGGTTCTCAGTGCCACCCACGGCGGTGGCCACAGCGGTGAGGATCGCGAAGGAAAGCCCGGCTCCCAGGTTGAAGGCACCGGCATTCATTCCCGGTAGGTAGCCCTGGTTATCAGCCGGGGAGAGCACGATACCCAAGCCGTTGAGCATGATATTGACGGTACCGGCGTAGGTAATACCGATGGCCACGCACAGGAAGAAGATAAGCGACTTCGACGGTGCCCCCACACCGAACACCGCGATCCCGAGGAAAATAACCGTGGAGAGCAGCCCCGCCTGGAGTACCTTCTTGTAGCCGAAACGCGAAGCGAGCTGCCCGGCGATCGGCCCCATAATAAGACCGGCAATCGCGTAGGGCGTCAGCGTCACGAAGGAGACCGTTTCGGCCGGGAGCTCCAGACCACCGGCACTGGCTTCCAGCTGCGCCAGGTTCGGGATGAGACCGTTCATGACCGCGAATACCCCGGTCATGGTGAAGAGAGTGGTGGACAGGAGAGCCCAGGTGCGCCGTTGCTTGAGGTAGCGAGTGGCCACTAGCGGGTGTGCGCGCGAGGACTCGATCTTCCAGAAAATCACCGCGGAAACGGCGGCCACCAGGATTTCCACGCCGATGAGCCACCAGCGGGCATCCCCGAGCTTGCCTAACTCATTGAAAGCGAAATAGACGCAGCCAAAAACGATGAGGAGTGCGATAACGCCGGGCCAGTCCATCGGGGTGCGGTCGCCCTGGGATTCACGGGTCCCGAACACCGACGCCAGGAAAGCGACGGCGCACACAACTGCCATGCACAAGAAAACGGAGCGGAAGCCCCAGTTCCCGGCGAGCCAGCCGCCCAACAGGGCGTCTACTCCTGCGATACCGCCGTTGACGGAGGTAAGAATAGCCATGTACTTGGCGTAACGGCGCGGTTCGGGTACTTCCTGGTGCAGCATCACAAGGGTGAGAGGCACCATCGGCCCCGCCGTCCCCTGAATCACACGCCCGATACCGAGGATCGTGACATTGGGAGCGAGTGCCGAGACTACGCATCCGATCCCGGTAGCCAGGAGCATGCCCAGCAGAATCTTCTTGCGCCCGATAAGGTCGCCCCAGCGCGGCAGGAAAAGGGAGAAGAGCGCGGCGGAAGCGAAGAAGGCCGTTTGGGTCACGCCAATTTCAACCTCGGTCGCATTGAGTTCCACGCTCATAGTATGCAGAGCTGGGGAAAGCATGGAAGCGTTGAGCTGGAAGGCGAAGACAGCGCAGAGCAGCGCGGCCATCAGCACGATAATATTCGTGCGCGAACCGGATTGCGCCCGGCCGGCACGTGTGGGAACGGACGATGCCATAGTTTTTCTTTCTCACCGGGGAGGACGACGCCGCACCGTGGCGGCACCGCCCTCCGTTCACAAAGGTTGGGTTGGACGGGGATTAGCCCCGTGGTTAGCCCAGGTAGTGGTGTTCACCCACGCGCTCCAGCGCATCGGCGATGAGATCCCAGAAACGCCCGTGATCGAGTCGGGTCGCAGCCCAGGTGTGGCAGTCCTCGGGAATGGGTCCGCGGAAATCAGCCACTGTCATCCCCACGGTGAGGGTTCCGGTGAGTTCCACATCAATGGGGACCTGCACCGTTTCCACGATGGTGGGGTCAATAAGATAGGCAACCGCGCACGGATCATGCACCGGCGGGTAGTCGAAGCCCTGCGCGTCCTGGTAGGAAGCACGGAAGAAATCCATGAGTTCGTGGACGAAACGGGCCGGCTGGGTGCCCACCGCATCAATTTTTGCGTAGGCTTCCGGGGTGCAGAGCGCCTGGTGGGTGAGATCCAGGCCCACCATGACCACCTTCCACGGTTCGTTGAAAACGATATGCGCGGCTTCGGGGTCGATCTTAATATTGAATTCGGCCACCGCGGACCAGTTACCAACGTGGTACCCCCCACCCATGAGGACCACCTGCTTGACACGCTCGGCCAGGCGCGGTTCCTTACGTACCGCCAGCGCGATATTGGTGAGCGGGCCGGTGGGAACCAGGGTGACGGTTCCCGGTTCGTGCGCCATCACCGTGTCAATAATGAGGTCGACGGCGTGCCGGGAATCAAGCTCGATAGCCGGGGCTGGCAGTTCGGTGCCGTCCAAGCCGGTATCCCCGTGAATATCGGGGGCGACTTCCACCGGGCGTACTAGCGGTCGGTCGCATCCGGCCGCGAAAGGCACGCCGGTCATTTTCATTACGGTGCCCACGGCGAGGGCATTATTCGTAACCTTCTTCAGGGTTTGGTTGCCACCCACCGTGGTGACGGCAAGCAGTTCAATCTGCGGATTCGCCCACGCCAGCAGCATCGCAACGGCGTCGTCATGACCGGGATCGCAATCCAAAATGATTTTTTCCGGGGTGTGCTGTGTTGCCATGTTTTTCTCCACATCCTTGGGGAACTCCCACGGAGTTCTACGTAGTTTCATTAAAACATAGAAACAATAGCTTCACCGCGAGCGTTCGCCGACACCCCGCAAATATCAGGCTACTGGCGCCTCCGCTGGCTCATCGGCTTTGGCTCGCACCAGAGTCGGTGGGAATAACCGCCCTTGGATCCCGTCTACCGCTAGCCCGAGAACAAAACCGAGCACCGCCGGCCCGGCCCAGGCGAGCCCTTCTGCACCCAGCGGGAATAGCGCCAAGAATTCCGCGACGGGAGCGAAAATATCCCATTCGGTGACAACCAGCCCGTCCAGGAGAGCGAGAGGTGCCGCAATCCAGGCGGAGGCTCGGTAAGCCCAATGCAGGCGCCCGGGAACCGCCAGATCAACAAGCGTCACGAAAATAAGAACAATCGCGATGGGATAAATAAAGCGATTGATCGGATTAATGAAATTGAGGATTCCTTCCAGTCCCAGCGTGGACATGGCAAAAGCAAACATTCCCTGCCCGATGAGGAGAGGACGGTACGCCAGCCCCGGAAGATAACTGCGATAAAACTGAGTGGCCGCGCCCAGCAGGCCAATCGCCGTCGTCAGGCACGCCAGAATCGTGATGGCACCGAAAATAAGCTGACCGCTGCGTCCGAAGAAACGCTCGGAAACAGCCGCCAGTGCATCCGCACCGTTGGCAAATCCCTCGGTGGCCACCCGGACCCCGATCTGGGACAGCCCCAGGTAGATCGCGGCGAGGATAATCGCGGCGATGAGGGCCACGCCCGCCGCTCCCCCGAAGAGCGCCCCGCGAGAGGTGAAACCTTTGGAGCGCAATGAGGACACGATGACCAACCCAAAGACGAAGGCCGCCAGCGCATCCATGGTCATATACCCGCTCAGCAGCCCACCGGTGAGTGCATTAGGAGCATACGGTGCCTGCGGAAGGGCAACCTGGGGCGGCAGGTTGAGCACCACCACCGCAATAAGAATCGCCATGAGAATAACGAGGGCAGGGGTGAGGATTCCTCCCACTCGATCCACCATTTTGCCTGGGTTGAGGGCCACGAGCACAGCCACCACGAAGAACACGGCGGAGAAAACGAGGAGGGCGGGGCGGGCAGCGGCGTCGTCGTGCATCACGGGGCGGACCGCAACCTCGAAACTCACCGCGGCCACCCGCGGTACCGCGTACAAAACTCCGGTGGTGATAAAAATTGCCCACAGAAGCGCGTGACCGGGGATGCGACCGATACGGGTCGCAATATCCTGCGGGGTGCCATCGCGGCTAGAGGTGGCAGCGATGAGCCCAACGGCGGGGAGAATAACCCCGGTGCCGATAAATCCGGCGATAGCCAGCGGCGTATTTGTTCCGGCTTGGATGCCGAGCATCACCGGGAAAATCAGATTCCCCGCCCCGAAGAACATGGCGAAGAGCGCCAAACCGGTAACAGCGAGCGTGAGGACGCGCGAGTTTTTCATCCCTGACCTTCGTGTGAATTGTGAGGAGAGTGCGTGGGCCGCGGCGAAGACCATGGTCGTCCACCGCGGCCCGTGCAAGGCACCCTACTCTAGAGGATCACGGCGCGCCGTTACAGAGCGCGCCGGCCTTTAGTACGCGACTTTCGTCACCTCGATGCCGAGCGGTGCGCCTTCTGCACCCGCCGTCACCTGCGCCTGCACCGCGAGAGTTTCCTCCTGGATGAAGGGCAGATAGCGGGTAACCGCATCAACGCGCTCGGCGGGAACCGTGAGGTTGAGAGCGATCCGGTCGGCCACGTGCAGCTGGGCATTCTTGCGTTCATCTTGCACAGCGCGCACGACGTCGCGGGCGTAGCCTTCGGCTTCCAGTTCTTCATCCACCTCGGTATCCAGGGCGATGAAGGAACCGGAATCGAGCGCCGCGGCAACCGAACCCGGGTCGGCTTCCACCGATACGGTGATCTCGAACTGGCCGGGCGCCAGGCGCACCTCCGGATCGGTGTGAAGCACCGCGTCCGCACCGTCTTCGCTCCAGTTCCCGGCCTTGGCGGCTTGGAAGAGCGCGGAGGTCATCTTGCGTAGCTGGGGATCCAGTTCACGCGGGAGAACCTTGAGGTCACGGCTGACCTTCATCCCCGATTGCGCCACGTTCTTGAGCTCAACATTCTTGACGTTCACTTCCAGAGCGATGAGCTCGGTGAAGGGCTCCAGGTCACGGTCGGTGACGATGGTGAGGGTCCGCAGCGGTTGGCGCACCCGCAACTGGTGGGTTTTACGCAGGGAATGCGCAGCGGAGACGACGGCGCGCGCTTCGTCCATCGCTTCGCGCAGCGCATCGTCCTTCCAGGAATCGGGTAGTTCGGGCCAGTCTTCCAAGTGGACGGAGCGTCCGCCGGTCAGCCCCTTCCAGATCTCTTCGGTCACGAGCGGCGCGAGGGGCGCCATGACCCGCATGAGCACTTCGAGCGCCGTGTAGAGGGTATCGAAGGCGGCGTGGTCCTCATTCCAGAAGCGATCCCGGGAGGTACGCACGTACCAGTTGGTCAGCACATCTAGGAAACCGCGCACCCGGTCGCAGGCGGCCGGAATATCGTAGTTATCCAGGTCGGTGCGCACCTTATCGGCCAGGTCCTTAATGCTGGCCAGCAGGTAGCGGTCCATCACATCCAAACCGGAGGGGTCGCTTACCGGCTGGGCGCGGTAGCCCTCCCCCTTCGAGCACGTCGAGGCGTAGAGCGCGAAGAAGTAGTAGGCATTCCACAGCGGCAGCAGGACCTGGCGCACCGTATCGCGCAGGGCACGTTCGGTCACGATGAGGTTCCCGCCGCGCACAATCGGTGAATTCATGAGGAAGAAACGCATCGCATCCGCGCCGACCTCGTCGAACATCTCGTAGACATCCGGGTAATTGCGCAGCGATTTCGACATCTTCTGACCGTCATCTCCCAGCACAATGCCGTGGGAAATACAGGTGCGGAAGGCCGGACGGTCAAAGAGCGCGGTGGCGAGCACGTGGAGGGTGTAGAACCAGCCGCGAGTCTGGCCGATGTATTCGACGATAAAGTCCCCCGGGTAGTGGTCCTCGAACCAGTCCTTATTCTCGAAGGGATAGTGGACCTGGGCGTAGGGCATGGAGCCAGATTCGAACCAGCAATCCAACACGTCGGTGATGCGCCGCATGGTGGACTTACCCGTCGGATCGTCCGGGTTAGGGCGGGTCAGCTCGTCAATATAGGGACGGTGGAGATCCACTTCGCCCTTCTCGTTACGCGGCAGGCGCCCGAAATCACGCTCGAGTTCTTCCAGGGAACCGTATACATCTTCGCGCGGATAGTTCGGATCGTCGGAACGCCATACCGGAATGGGGCTGCCCCAGAACCGGTTACGAGAAATGGACCAATCGCGCGCGCCGGCCAGCCAATTACCGAACTGGCCGTGCTTGATATGCGCCGGGGTCCATTCGATCTGCTCGTTAAGCTCCACCATCCGATCTCGGAAGGCACTCACCCGCACAAACCACGAGGACACTGCCTTGTAAATGAGCGGTTTACGGCAGCGCCAGCAATGCGGGTAAGAGTGCAGGTAGGAGCGTTCTTGCACAAGCACGGCGCGCTCGTTTTCCGGGCGGCGTGCCAGCGGTCCGGTTCCCTCGCGCAGATCGCGGGTGATGGGCAGATTGGCATCAAAGACCTGGGTGCCTTCGTAATCGGGCACCTCGGCGGTGAAACGCCCGGCGCCATCCACCGGAACCACGGGGCGGATGCCCACCTCCTGGCAGGCGAACATATCGTCCTCACCGAAAGCGGGGGCAATATGAACCAGCCCGGTACCGTCGTCGGTGGTCACGAAGCTCCCCGCGATCACGTGGTAGGCATGCGGGCCGGGTGCCTCATCGTCCGCACGATTCATGAAGTAATCGAAAATCGGGGCGTAAGCGCGACCCACTAGCCGCGAGCCGGGGAAACGATCCACAACTTCCGGATCTTCACCCAGTTCCTTCTCGTAAGATTCCAGGCGGGCTGCGGAGATAATCACTCGCTCGCCTTCCAGCTTGCCTTCGCGCGGAATGACGGTGAGGTACTCGATGTCCGGACCCACGGCAATGGCCAGATTGGAGGGCAGCGTCCAGGGCGTCGTCGTCCAAATAAGGGCAAGTTCACCCGTTTCCAGACGCAGCCCCACGGTCAAGCTGAGATCCTGCCGGTCCTTGTAGACGTCGTCATCCATCTTCAATTCGTGATTGGACAGCGGGGTTTCGTCATTCCAGCAGTAGGGCAGCACCCGGTAGCCATCGTAAGCCAGACCCTTGTCGTACAGAGTCTTGAAGGCCCACAGCACCGATTCCATATAGGTGGTGTCCAGAGTCTTGTAATCATGGGAAAAATCGACCCAACGTGCCTGGCGGGTCACGTATTCTTCCCATTCCTTGGTGTAGCGCAGCACCGAGGAACGGCAGGCCTCGTTAAATGTGGCGATGCCCATATCCTCGATCTCATCGGTGGAATCGATGCCGAGGATACGCTGGGCTTCCAATTCGGCCGGCAGCCCGTGGGTATCCCAGCCAAAGCGGCGCTCGACTCGGCGCCCGCGCATGGTCTGGTAGCGCCCCACCACATCCTTGACGTAACCGGTGAGAAGGTGACCGTAATGGGGTAGGCCGTTGGCGAAGGGCGGACCGTCATAGAAAACGAATTCATTGGAGCCGTGCGGCCCGGATTCACGCTGCGCCACGGAGGACTGGAACGTATTGTCTTTCTTCCAGAAAGCGAGGGTGCCTTCTTCCATCTTCGGGAAGTTCGGGGAGGCGGGCACGCCGCCCTCGCGATGAAGCGGATACATATCCACGCGGTGTCTCCTCGTGTCTCAAACCTAATCGGATTGAGGACGACGCCGGAATTCCGGTACCGCGGTACCACCTCATTTGCTACTCACCGCACGCGTGGTACGGCGGGTAACCGCTTCATTAGGACGCTAACGGGTCCACCCGCTCGGTTCTACTGGGCTGCACGGCACGGGCCGCGCGGCTGTTCTTCCGAGAGCTCGCCGGTGATTGCCGGGTCATAGCCAACGCCGCTCATTGTAGCCCTTCCGCGCGCGGTGCGCATCTACCTTCCGGGTGGTGGGCGGACCGGTGGGGATTGGGGCAACGGCGCAGCTCCGGCGGGTGGTTCGCGGGGCGGCGCAAGCATGGTGCGCTCCGTGGAAGGCTCCGTGGTAATACGAGCAAGTTCGCGCATTTGCGGGGAATCCGCGTTTTCCAAATATTCCGAATGCTGGGAGAATAATCCGCCGCGCCCGGAGAAATGATGCGCGGTGAAATCCGGATCCCGGCGCGGATTGAAGCCGAGCGCATCGGTGTTCCCGCCCGAGACCGCTCCCCCACCCAGCGCGTTGACCACGTTAATAATGTCTTTCTTATTGGAAAGGACGTGATTGGAGGCGGCGCTTCCAGCCCCGTGCGCCCCGGTATTCATATCCCATCCCTCGGCCACAACCCCGGGTGTTCCGTATACCACAAGAGTGTCGACGATGCCGGGCCGAACCCGCTCCGCGGCCGCTGAAGCCGTCACTGAACCGTAGGAGTGCCCCAGCAGACTGATACGCGGGCGATCCTCCCCGCGGACCTGGGCAATTCCCTCCGCGAAGCGCGCGAGGCTTGCTCCGCCTTCACGGGCGCGCGCCGGGGTGTAGAGGGAAGAGTCCAGCGCACTTTGCGGAGCGGCGTAATCAAACCAAGTCACCACAGCCGGGCTTCCGGTTTCTCCCCGAGCGGTGAGGATCTCCTGCTGGAGGGTAGCCAGGCGGCCGGCCGCTTCGATGTGGGAATCAAGGGAATTCACCACATTGGTAGTCATTCCACCCACCTCGATGGTGATAGACGAGGCAGTATCCACATCGCCTTGAGATAGGGCCACCTGGATGGTGCGCAATTCCGCACCGGTACCGGTACGGGCCCGGTTCGGCCCGCGATACACGAGGAGTTGGCGTGGCTGGCCGGACTGGGCGGACTGGGCGGAGCCTGCCAGCGGAGAGGAACGCGGCGCAGGCGAGTGCGCCGGAGCTGCGCGCCCCGCGGATAGTCGCGCGGCGGACGAGTGCGCCGCGAATGATCGCCCCGCGGGTGGCGACGAGCTCCGCTTCGAATCCTGGGACGAAGCGGAGCGAACCGGGGCCGTGGAGATATGCTCGCGCCAATTGCGATCCAGGCCGCGCTGGGTGCGGATCATGGCGTACGCAGCCAGGTTGGCGGTGATGGTGGCATAGCGCAGTTGAGCCGCGCCGAGCTGGGCGGTGCGAATCTCCCGATCAGTTTTCCCGAGGTTTCCCTCAAGATCCGCCTGGGCACTGGCGATTTCCGCGGAAAGCTCGGCCAGAATCGGATCGTAATAGGCGCGGGCCATTTCTTCGTCATGACGGGCCACGGCAATATTGGCGCGGTCCCGCACCGCGTAGGGTATTCCGTCCAAATTCCCCAGATCCTGAGGGGCATGGACGAGCACATACGAGCGCTCGGCATCTCCCAAGGATGCCCACCATGCCTGCACATAGGCCGCGCTTTTCCCAACCGGCACCCGCCCGACCGAACGATAGTAATTGGTGCGAGCCTCCGGGGCTATCTGCCCGGCAGCCAGCTGGTTGAACACCCTGTTTAGATAGCTGAGCGTATTATCGGCCGATCGGTGGGCTACCTCTACCTCCGCTCTAATCTGTACCACTATCTGGTGGCGTTCCCACTCCGCTACCCCGGTGCCATCCGCGCCGGCGAGCGGGTCGATCACCTCACCGCGAGGGGTGATCTCCATTCCGGCAGCATTCGCACGGGAGAGTGCTTCGCTCACTGCCGTTTGGGTACGGGTGATTTTATGCTGCGCTTCCCCCAAAGCCTGGATCAGGTGGTCAATACGGTCGGTGTGCGCGGCGGCGCGCGCGGCCAGGGCCCGCACATCGGAAAGGAAGGCACGTGCTCCGTAGCCTTCCCAGGCTCCCTTCAAGGAGCGCGCGGCTAGCTGGCGCAGCTGCCAGCTGGCTTCTTCGCAGCGCCTGCGCACGGCCGCTACCTCATCGAGAACCGCTCCGAGCAGGGCCCCGTTCCAGCCACGCAGTTGCCCCCACGTCACCCGGAGATCTTTCATCTTCCGACCCCCGCAATATCGAAACCGGAAATATCCACGCCCGCGATATCCACGCCGGCCCCGCCGTCTGCCTCCTGGTAGATGCGCCAGGCCAGTGCGAGGGATGCTGCTAGCTCATCGGCTCGGGCCGCGATATCGCGGGTGTGCCTATCCAGGGCCGCGCATCCCGCGCTCACGCTGGCCGGCGGTGGGCTTCCAGCCAATGCCGCCGCCACCGCTCCCGGCACGGTATCTACCCGCAGCGGAGCCAGCGCGGCACTCACGTCCGCAAGCGCGGCGCGCAGCTCCGCCGTCGCAGACTCCGTGATAAGAACACCATCCACCGTGACCTCCCCTCTTCGCTCCTGTTTCCTTTGCGCTGGCTACGTTTGACTTCTGTGCGCTGGCGCCGCTTACTTTCGTTGAACTGGCCCCGCTTGTTTTCTGGGAGCCGGCTCCCCCTGCCAAACGCTTGAGCCGATGGTGCCAGGAAGGGAAAAATCCGTCTAGGGCCCATCCACAGGCGGAGTTCGGCGCGTGTAGTTATCCACAGGTAGGGGCGCGGTAGGGTGAAGTGTGCGTGTTTTAGTGACTTATTTTGAGCCCTTTGGTGCCGATACCGAAAATGCGAGCCGGGAGGCAGCGCTGCGCTCCGTCCCTCATCTTCGAGATATGAATCTTCCTTGCGAAGTGGAGGTCGCGACGGCCATGTTGCCGGTGGTGTTCGCGAGCGCCGGACAGGTGCTGGCCGAGGCAGTGGAGCGTTTTCACCCCGATGCGGTTATTGCCATCGGGGAAGCGGGCGGGCGTAGCGCTATCACCCCGGAACTCCAAGCTTTTAATGAGAATATCGCCCGGATTCCGGATAATGTGGGAGCTCAACCCGATGGCGAACCCGTGATTGCGGGCGGTCCTGCCATCGCCACGAGCCCCGTGCGGGTGGCGGATATTACCCGCGCTATTAACGGGGCCGGTATCAATGCGGAAACGAGCCGAGATCCGGGGCGTTACCTCTGCAATAACATCGCCTACCGCGTGGCCCAGCTTGCAGTTCCCGGTATTTTCATTCACGTTCCGGCTCTGCGCACCGTTGGGGTGGCCACGGTGGGTGCGGAAACCGACGTACCGTCCGCGCCGCAGCCTGCGCCACTAACCGACGCCGGAGATGCAGCATTGCCCAAGACGGTGCACGGCGCACCGTTAAACGAGGGCGCCACCCCGGCGCTCCCCCGGCCCGCCACCACCTTCGATGAGCTCGGCCTCGGGATTGCCGCGGCGATTGCTGAACTTGCCCGGCAGATCACCGCGACCCGGTAGTTTCCCGCACGACGCTGGCGCGGTGCTGGCGCTACGCCGGCACCGCGTGCGCCCCGGTGCCCCTACTTTCCGCCTAGCCCCGAGGAGGGTAACTCCACCACGTTGTTGCCGGTACGGGCCACCGTCCACGAATTCGCCTGGGCAACGGGGCGGATAACCACCGAATCGATATTGACGTGGGCGGGGCGGGAGAGCATCCATACCACCGTCTCAGCAATATCCTCGGCGAGGAGCGGCTCAGCTACCCCGGCATACACGTTCTGGGCTGCGGCATCTGATCCGAGTCGATTCTTAGAAAATTCCTCCGTCATCACCATGCCCGGGCGCAGTTCCATGAGCCGCACCGGTTCTCCCACCAGTTCCAGACGCAAAGTGTCCTTAATCATGCGTTCGGCATGCTTGGCCGCCGTGTATCCGGCTCCACCCACGTAGGTTTCCTGCGCCGCCGTGGACGTCACAAAGAGAATGCTCCCGCCGTTCTCGCGCATATGTGGGAGCAGCGCCCGGGTCAGGCGCAGGGTACCGAGTACGTTCACGCGGTACATCCACTCCCAATCCTCGATTTTCGCGTCCGCCACCTTGTCCTGCCCGCGGGCGCCGCCTGCGTTATTGACCAGGGAGTCCACCCCGCCGGCTTCCGCTACGGTGGCGGCGAGCCGTGCGACGTCGCCTTCCTCCGTCAAGTCCGCCACCACGTAGCTGCACCCGGTTTGTTCGGCGAGCTGCCGGAGCCGATCTTCGCGCCGGGCGGTGGCGATCACCTCAAATCCGGCCGCGCGTAAAGCGCGAACGCTCGCCGCCCCAATTCCGCTGGATGCTCCGGTCACGAGTACTCGATGTGACATGTCAAACCCTCCGTTCTGCCGGGTGAGAGCCACGCCGGCCATAAAACACCTTTCTTCAGCCTAAAATAAAACGCGGAGAGCATACCCGGTGTTCGCTCAGCGCCGCTGCGGGAGCACCGGGCCTAGCTGGTAGAAAGGAAGTGCTCGTGATCGGCTTTATTGGAACCGGACATATGGGAGGGGCCCTGGCGCGCGGGGTGCTTGCCGCGGGTGCGGATCCGGCATCCGTCGTCGTTTCCGCGAAAGACGCGCAGGCGGCGCGCGACTTCGCAAAGGAAACGGGGGTGCGCCCGGCCGTCTCAAATACCGAGCTGGTCACGGCCGTGGGTGACGGAATCGTCGTCGTCGCCGTAAAACCATACGCGGTTGCGGGCGTTCTGAGAGAGATTAACGACGCCGCACGGCAATGCGGCACCGTCGTCGTGTCTATCGCAGCGGGCCTTGAACTTGCCACCCTCGCCCACCATCTCGCCCCCGGTCAGCCACTCGTGCGTGCCATGCCGAATGTAGCCGCCAGCGTGCGTGCCTCCATGACGGCGCTATGCTTCTCAAGCTCCGTCACCCCCGCTCAGCAGGACGCGGTGCGGGAAGTTTTCGCTGCCGTGGGTGCCCATATCACCCTGGAAGAAAAGCATTTTTCCGTCTTTTCCGCGCTCGCCGGATGCTCCCCGGCTTTCACCTTTACTTATATTGATGCCCTCAAACGGGCCGCGGTTGCCGATGGTCTCCCGGCCGCGCAGGCGGTGCGCATCGCCGCGCAGGCGGTGGAAGGTGCGGCACGCCTGGTGCTCGCAAGTGAGCTGTCCCCTGCCGATTTGGCAGATACGGTGCAGTCGCCGGGGGGCACCACCGTGGCCGGTGTGGTGGAATTAGAACGCGCCGGTTTCGGAGCGGCCGTTGTGCGCGGCGTGCAGGCCAGTATTGATAAAGATAGGAACCTCAGCTAAATGAACGGACTGTCACTCCTTGGCTTCGCTGGGATTTTCCTGGTGGTGCTGCTGTTGTGGGGGATTTCCATGCTGCGCGAGGCCCGCTCGCTGCGTTTTATGCGTACCCACGAATGGAGCGAGGAAGAAAAAGAACGTATTTTGACGGCCGCGGCGGAGGGAACCGCCACCGCCATGCGCGCCGCGAAGAAAATCCACCCCATCTTGACCGCGCGCCACGCTCGCCTCGTGGTGCACGATCTGGAAAGCGAAGCCGCTGAGGCTCGCCGGCGCGCCAAGCGTGCCAAACCCGGGACCCGCGCGTCCCGCTCTATCCGCGATACTGACGCAAAGGAGAGGTAGCTCGCCTTTTAACTCCACGTTTTCCAACGGTTCACATTGACTCGATAGATACATATATGGTGACGCCTTCGTGCTGAGATGCGCCGAGCCATATTTTGACTTCACTACCTGATGGGAACAGATATGAAGCGTTTTGCGGGCGTCGCCCTGCTCGTTGCCGGACTCGCGCTGTCCGGCTGCTCAACCAACCCGCCCTCCAATGAGGCTTCTTCCTCCGCTAGCGGCCCAGCCCCGGTTCAGAATGCGAACCCGGATGCCTCGGTGCACGTTGGTTTTATTTTGGAACCCACCGGCCTGGATCCGACCTCGGTATCCGGCGCGGCCCTCGATCAGCTTGTTATCGATAATGTTTATGAAGGACTCACCCGCCGCGCTGAAAACGGTGATATCTTGCCAGCTTTGGCTACCTCCTGGGATATTTCCGAAGATGGGCTGAGCTATACTTTCCATCTGCGCGAGGGTGTTAAATTCCACGACGGTTCTGATTTTGATGCCGCGGATGTTGTTGCCACCCTGGAAGCTTCTGCTGCCGAGGGGTCGAAGAATCCCGATCATAAGCTCATGCGCACTTTTAAATCCGCGCAGGCTTCCGACCCGCATACCGTCGTCGTTACTCTATCCGAACCGAATATGAATTTCTTGGACAGCATGTCTACGGACGCTGCCATGATGGTTCCTTCCGATAACACGGTCGATTTGAATAAGGAATCGAACGGTACCGGCCCCTTCACCATCGGTGATTGGAAGACCGGATCCACCATTACCCTCGAACGCAATGACAATTACTGGGGCGATCCGGCCGGCACCAAGGAAGTGGTCTACCACTATTACGCGGATCAGACCGCAGCCGGCAATGCGCTTGCCTCGGGACAAATTGATATTCTCACCACCCAGAACACCGATACGGTGGAGCGGTTCGCGGCCGACCCGGCAATTATTACCTCGCAGGGTACGGAAACCTCATGGATGACGCTCGGCTTCAACCACAGCAACCCGGCTCTGGCTAATAAGGATGTGCGTACCGCTATCCGTAAGGGCATCGATAAGGATGGCCTCATTACCGCGCTGGGTGGGAACATGGTGCGGGTGGGTTCCATGGTTTCTCCCGGGATGGCCTGGTGGAGTGATTCCCTCAATGACATTGATTCCTATGATCCGCAGGCGGCCCGTGAACTGCTCAAAAAGGCCGGCGTTGAGAATCTCTCTCTCAACCTGCGGGTAGCTAATAATTACGATTCCGCTATTTCCGAATATGTGGCTGCCCAGCTCAAGGAGATCGGCATTAATGTGACGATTGACCGGATGGAATTTTCCAGCTGGCTCGATGAGGTCTACCGCGGGGGAAATTACGATATGACCATGGTGCTCCACGTGGATCCGTGGACGCTCACCTACTACTCGAATCCTAGCTACTACTGGCATTACGACAGCGCGCAGGCCCAGCGCCTCAATAAGGAAGCGATGACCGCCAGTTCGCTGGCCGAACGCGATAAGAAGCTCGGTGAGCTGGCCGCTTTCGTTTCCGAAGATGCAGCCTCGGATTGGCTCTACAGCCCCAAGGCCATTATTTTCTCCCGGGAAGGGGTCTCCGGATTCCCGACCAACCGGACCGGTTCTCGCTTCTACGCCGCTGATATTCAGGTTGCGCGTTAATGGCTGAACCACTCGCGCTCGCGCAGGTGCCGGGGGCCACTGCGGATCCCGGCACCGTGGACCGCGAAACGGTGCTTCGCACCACGACGTCGCGCACCGCCCGCATCGTGCTCGCTGCGCTGGGGTGGGCGGTGGCGGCGTTATTCCTCGCCTCTTTCGTAATTTTCTTCGCGCTCCACACCCTGCCCGGGGATCCGGCTGTCATTATGGGTGGCCTGGATGCTACCGACGCGCAAATCGAGGCGATCCGGGCCGAGCACGGCTGGGATCGTCCTCTCGTCGTCCAGTATCTGAGCTGGTTAGGCGCTGCCCTCACCGGAGATTTCGGCACCTCCCCTTTTTCTTCTCTTTCCGTGACCCACGAGCTCGTGACGAAGCTCCAGGTCACCGTACCCCTCGCTCTCATGTCCTTGAGTTTGGCGGTTATTTTCGCCTTGCTGATCGGGGTGTATGCCGCGGCCCGTTCCACCACCCTGACCGGGCGCCTCGTCTCCTGGCTTTCCCAGCTGGGTATCGCCATCCCTACGTTCATCGTGGGTATGTTGCTCGTGATGTACCTAGCAACCCCGCTTCATCTTCCCTCCACCGGTTTCCCGCGCGAGGGATGGGGCGATCCGGGGGCGGCGCTCCGTAGTCTCATCCTGCCCGCCATTACCCTGGCGATTCCACAAACGGCGGGACTGGTGCGCTACGTGCGTTCCGCCGTGCTGGAACAGCTCGGCCAGGATTATGTGCGCACCGCTCGCGCCCAGGGGATGAGTCGCAGGCGTGCCCTCCTCACTCAGGCGCTGCGAAACGCCTGGCTCCCCCTGCTGGCTGTTATCGCTCTCGATGCGGCGGCCCTCCTCATGGGCACCGTGGTGGTCGAACAGGTCTTTGCACTTCCCGGCATCGGGCACCATCTGGTTGCGAGCGTATCCACCCGCGATATTGTTACTGTCCAAGGTTTCCTCATGGTGCTCTCCGGAGCGGTTATTCTCCTGATGATGCTCTCCAACGTGGCTTCCCGCCTCCTCGATCCGAGAGTGAGGTTGCGATGAGTATTCCTTCTCCGGCGCTGCGAGCGCTCTCCGCTACGTCGCCGTGGCGGGCACGGTTGCGGGCGCTGCTGCGCAATCCGGCCGGCCTCATCGGCACCGTGGTGGTACTGGCGGTGCTGGCCACCTTCCTGCTCTCCTTCATCTGGGTACCTTATGATCCCGAAAGTGTGGATTCGCGGGCTTCCTGGGCCCGCCCGAACGGGGCGCACTGGTTCGGCGCCGACCAACTCGGGCGTGATATTTTCTCCCTCATGGTGCTTGGTTCGCGGGTCACGGTGCTCACCAGCGTGGGTGGAGCGGCGGTAGCCTTGGTGGTCGGGTTGCTCCTCGCCTCGGTTATTGTATATGCCCCGCGTTGGCTCGGCTCCCTGATGGAGCGCCTCACCGACGTGTGGGTGGCTTTCCCCACGCTCATTATTGCCCTCATCCTTGTCACCGCTTTTTCTGGCTCCACCCTCACTTCCACCGTTGCCATCGGATTGGGCTCCGCCCCGGCGGTTACCCGCACCGTACTGCCCGAATTGCGCCGTGCCACCGCCTCCGATCATGTGCTCCTCGCCGTGGCCGCGGGGGCGCGTTCCTGGTGGATTCTTTCGCGTCATATTTTCCCGGCGATCACGCCCACACTGATCGTACGTGTCACCCAGGTCATGGGAACGGCCACGCTGGCGGAGGCTGGGCTGTCCTACCTGGGGCTGGGAACTCCGCCGCCCACTCCCTCCTGGGGGCGTATGCTCTCCACCTACCAGAGTTTCATGTATTCCCACCCGACGGTTATTCTCATTCCGGCCACCGCGATTATCCTTACGATTATTGGATTTAACCTCTTGGGGGACGGCCTGCGCGACGTGCTCGATCCGCGCGGAAGGGAGACACGATGAGTCTTCTTGAGGTACGTGATCTCACTGTGGCTTTCGGTTCCACTGACGTGGTGCGGGGAGTTTCCTTCACGGTGGAGGCCGGCGAACGCGTCTGCCTCATCGGCGAATCCGGATCCGGAAAATCGATCACGGCCATGGCAATCCAAGGGCTGCTCCCCCGCGGGGCACGCGTGACCGGTTCGATTCGTTTCGAGGGGCGCGAATTAGTAGGCGCTTCGGACGCGGAGTTCCAGAAAATCCGCGGGCGCCGTATCGGCTGTATTTTCCAGGAACCGCATACAGCACTCAACCCGATTGTGCGCATTAAGCACCAGTTGGTGGCGGCTTCTCGTATTCACGCGGGATTAAAAAAATCGGCGACGGCGCAGCGGGCCAGCGAGCTGGCCCGCATGGTTGAGCTCCCTAGCCCGGAAAACATCATTAACCGCTTCCCCCATGAGCTTTCCGGGGGCCAGCGCCAACGCGTAGTTATTGCCATGGCGATGAGTTTGGCCCCCGCCCTTCTTATCGCAGATGAGCCGACGACGGCCCTGGATGCCACGGTGCAGTCCCATATTTTGCAGCTCATGGACGATGCCGCCCGCGAACATGGCACCGCTGTTCTCATGATTACCCACGATATGGCGGTGGCCTACCACACCTCCGAACGTATCCTCGTGCTGCGCCGGGGAGAATTGGTGGAAGAAGGTAGCGCCGCGGATATTTTGCTCCGCCCCGCGCATCTCTATACTCAAGGGCTGGTGGCCGCGGCTCGCGCCACTAGCTTGCAACGCCCAGCAGCGGTGGGCGGCCAAGCGCGGGTAGGAGAAGCGCAGGTGGTCGCCCCGGAACTAGGAGAACAGCAAGGCCTGGCGGTGCACGGAGGTGACCGGTCATGACAAGCGCATCGGAAAAAACCTGGGATCCGCGCGAGGCTGCCCTCCGGATGACTTCCCGGGCCCCGCTGGAAAAGGACTGGCCCGTCAAACGCGGGGATGTGCTGTTCAGCTGCCGGAACGTCACTAAATCCTACGGAAGCACCCTGGCTCTGGCACCCACGTCTTTCGAGGTGCGAGCGGGGCGGTCGCTGGGGATTATTGGCGAATCCGGCTCGGGAAAAACCACGCTCAGCCGCATGATGCTCGGTTTACTCGAGCCTAGCGGCGGCTCAATCACCTACCGGGGTCAGGAGGTGCGCTACGGAAAGTTGGGTGTTACCCGCCTGCGCCACGAAGTCCAATTGGTGCTGCAAGATCCTTTTGCTTCCCTCAATCCGCGGATGACGGTAGGCCGGATTATTGAAGAACCGCTGCGCCTGCTGCGCGTTCCCGGCAACCACCGGGAGATGGTGCGCGATGCGCTGGCCGCCGTGGATCTCAACCCGGAATGGGGCTCCCGCTATCCGCACGAACTTTCGGGAGGGCAGCGCCAGCGGGTGGCAATTGCCCGTGCCGTGGGCTGCCAACCCAAGGTTCTTATCGCCGATGAGCCCGTCTCCGCCCTCGACGTTTCGGTGCGAGCCACTGTCCTGGAGCTTCTCCACGACCTGCGCACCCGCCTGGACCTCACCCTCATTGTTATCTCCCATGACTTAGGCATTGTCCAGAATCTGTGCGAGGACACCCTCGTGCTACGCGGGGGCACCGTCGTCGAATATGCTCCCACGGCGCAGGTGCTGGAGCATCCGCGCCACCCTGCCACCCGGGAACTTATCGCAGCGGTGCCGTTATTGCCCGAGCCGACACAAGCGGGGAATTCCGCGCCACCCGCCATACCCGCCCCGTCCGCAGCATCAGCTACATCCGCCGTATCCACCACGCTATCCGAGGGAGACGATGACCTATGAGCCTGCGAATCCTGCACCTCTCCGATACCCACCTTCTAGCCGAGCGCGCCCGCCACTACGGAAAAATTGATACTTCCGGGCTACTGGAGGCGGCTGCTGCGGCCGCTGGCGAGCTCGCGCCCTGCCAGGCCATCGTGGTCTCCGGAGATATTTCCGATGACGGCACGCCCGATTCGTATACTTTCGCGGCCCGCACCCTCGCCCCGCTCGCGCAGCAGTGGGGTGCCCCAGTAGTCTGGGCCTGCGGGAATCATGACCGGCGCGCGGCGATGCGCGAAGCCCTCAGCCTGCCCGGCGCGCCCCTGGACCCGATTTTTACCATCACCGATATCACGGTGGGAAAGGCGCGCTGGCGCTTCGTTGCGGCAGATAGCTCCGTTCCCGGGCGTGGCTTCGGCTACCTCGGCGAACAGATTCACCGTATCGAGGACGCTGTGACCGACGCCTACGGCGCCACAAAAGTGGACGGTACGCCCGCCCACGAGGAAGAGAGTGCACCTCTCCACTCCGTCCTTGTCCTCCACCACCCACCGCTGACCGCCCCGACGGTGCTCCACGGGGCACTGCGCCTCATGGACGCTCCGCGCCTGGCACAGGGCCTGCAATCCTGGGAAGCGGCGCCCACCGTGGTGCTGGCGGGCCACTACCACCTGGCCGGACGCGGACGCGCCGGAGGCGTTCCGGTAGTAGTCGGCCCGGCTCTCTCCAACGAAACAACGCTCGGACGGGGCCCCGAATGGGAAAGCGCACGAGCCCGCTCGGCTTTTTCGGTGGTACAGATCAGCGAGGCCAGTATCCAACAGGACATCATCTACCTGGACGACGTTGCAGCCTCATTGCCCAGTGGAATGGAGCCGGGCGAGGAAATCTTTGCGTACACGCCTGAGGCAGTGGTGGCTATCGGGCGGCGGGCCGGGCGGCCTGGCTGGAGCCCGAGCGACCCGCTGGACTGGGACGGCCCCGGCGCCTACCTCCTGGAAAACACCCTCTACGCCAGTTCGAAAGGACAGTGATGACTTCCCCACGCTTGCCCCTCGGCCTGCATAATCTTCGTTCCCTGGGCGGAACCCCGGTGGCCGGCGGGCATATCCGCGAGCGCGCCCTGCTGCGTTCTTCCGCTGCTTTCCGCCACGATGAGAGCCTGGGAGATTTTTTGAGAGCACAGGGCATCACCGGTGTTATTGATTTGCGCGACGACGCCGAACGCGCCGGCACCACCAATTGGGCAGATTACGGGGTGAGCGTTGCTTCCGTGCCTATTTTCAATAACCAACTTGCCCACCTGGAATGGTCCGAACTTGCCGATTTGTATATGCAGATGGCCCGCAATTTCGGTGGGCAATTGGCGCAGGCGGTCACCGCGGCCGCGGAGCTATCCGCGGAAGGCGGGGTGCTTATCCACTGCACCGCCGGTAAGGACCGCACCGGGGTGGTCACCGGGCTTATCCTCTCCATCCTCGGGGCGAGCCGCGACACAATCCTGGCTGATTACCTCACCTCCGCCACGGCGTTGGGCGAGAGTTATCAGGAGGATCTTGCCTTCGTGATGGGGCGCGAATATATCCCCGGGGCCGCCGCGCACCGCGCCGTGTACGTGACTGAAGAAGCTCTGAGCGCCGCCACGGTGCGCATTGAGGCGGCTGGCGGGGCACGCGAGTACCTCCTCGGGCACGGGATTGATCCGGCTGTTTTTGAGCTGTTGCGCGCCCACCTGGTGGAACCGGATACCCCTCTCTAACGGGGCCGTGCGCCATTCTGACGGCCTCGGATACCACCGCTACGGTGCCCGAGCACCGCGCGCCGTAGCTGCGCCGTCGCCCCTCTCACGTATGGCGCAGTTTCCCGCAGCGCACGGGGCGTGAAACAATAGCCCCATGACTAGTTTTAACCAAGAGTCCAAACTCCTCGATCACACGGAGGTACCGGACCGTGCCACTCTCGACGGTCTTGAAACTACCTGGGGCGAACGGTGGGAAGAAGAAGGCACCTATGCTTTCGACCGCACCGCTACCCGCTCCGAAGTCTTTTCGGTAGATACCCCGCCGCCCACGGTCTCTGGCTCGCTGCATATCGGCCACGTTTTTTCCTACACTCACACCGATACCGTGGCCCGTTACCAGCGCATGCGTGGCAAATCGGTGTTCTACCCGATGGGCTGGGATGATAACGGTCTGCCCACCGAACGGCGCGTTCAAAACTACTACGGGGTGCGCGGGGATGCGTCCCTCCCCTACGACCCGAATTTCGTGCCCCCGCACCAGGGCGGCGCAAAATCCATTAAGTACGCCGACCAGGTGCCCATTTCGCGGCGTAATTTCATTGAGCTGTGCTGGAAGCTGTCCGAAGAAGACGAAAAGCAATTCGAGGCCCTGTGGCGCCACCTGGGACTGTCCGTGGACTGGAAGCAGAATTACCAGACCATCGGAGAGAAGGCCCAGAAGGTAGCCCAAACCGCTTTTCTGCGTAATCTCGCGCGCGGGGAGGCTTACCAGGCGCAGGCCCCGGGCCTGTGGGATATTACCTTCCAAACCGCGGTGGCGCAGGCAGAACTTGAGGCTCGCGATTATCCGGGTGCCTATCACGCGCTGGCATTCCACGGCGCGGACGGCGACGTCGTTATTGAAACCACCCGCCCGGAGCTGCTGCCCGCCTGCGTGGCCCTCATCGCGCACCCTGATGACACCCGCTACCAGCATCTTTTTGGGACCACGGTGCGCGTGCCGATTTTCGATATGGAAGTTCCGGTGCTCGCCCACCCCAAGGCAGAAATGGACAAGGGCGCCGGTATCGCCATGTGCTGTACATTCGGTGACATCACCGACGTGGAGTGGTGGCGCGAATTGCAGCTTCCGTTGCACAGTGTGCTCGGTAAGGACGGGCGCCTGGTGCGTGACACCCCCGAGTGGATTACCTCGGAGGCCGGGCGCGCCATGTACGCTGAGATGGCCGGAAAAACCACGTTCTCCGCGCGCAAGGCACTGGTGGAGAAACTCAAGGAAACCGGGGAAATGATCGGTGATGAGAAGCCGACCATGCGTAAGACTAACTTCTTTGAGAAGGGTGATAAGCCGCTCGAAATTGTCACCTCACGCCAGTGGTACATCCGCAACGGCGGGCGTTCCCACGTGGAAGAAAATGGTAAGGAGCTGCGCGATAACCTCATTGAAGCCGGCAACAAGCTGGCTTTCCACCCCGATTTCATGCATGTGCGGTACGACAACTGGGTCAAGGGGCTCAACTCTGACTGGCTTGTTTCGCGTCAGCGCTTCTTCGGGGTGCCGATTCCGGTGTGGTACAAGATTTCGGAGAACGGCGAAGTAAAGTACGACGCCGTCATTACGCCGGAGGAATCCAGCCTTCCCGTGGATCCTTCCAGTGATGTGCCAGCCGGCTATACCGAAGATCAGCGCGGCAAGCCGGGCGGCTTCGCCGGGGAAACCGATATTTTGGATACCTGGGCCACGTCGTCGCTCTCCCCCCAGATCGCCGGGGGCTGGCTCACCGATGAGGATCTTTTCGAGCGTGTGTACCCCATGGACGTGCGCCCGCAGGGTCAGGATATTATCCGCACGTGGCTCTTCTCCACCGTGGTGCGCGCGCACCTGGAATTCGGGGAGCTGCCCTGGAAGCACGCCACGATTTCCGGGTGGATTTTGGATCCGGATCACAAGAAGATGTCCAAGTCCAAGGGCAATGTGGTGACCCCTATGGATCTGCTGGTGCGGCACGGTGCGGACGCGGTGCGTTACTGGGCTGCCTCCGCGCGCCTGGGCGTGGATGCCGCCTTTGATGAAAAGCAGATGAAAGTGGGGCGCCGTCTTGCTATGAAGGTGCTCAACGCCTCGAAGTTTGCGCTGGGCATGGGCGGGGTAGGTTCACCGGTCTGCCTGGATGCCTCCCGCGTGACCGAGCCGATTGACCGGGCTCTGCTGGCCGATCTGGCGCGCGTGGTGGAGGAAGCCACCGCCGCTTTTGAGGTCTTTGATCACACCCGCGCTCTGGAAGTAGCTGAAACCGCTTTCTGGACCTTCTGTGATGATTACCTGGAGCTGGTCAAGGACCGCGCCTATTCGGATACGCCGGAGGCGGAGAGCGCCCGGGTGACGCTGGCGATTGCGGTGGATACTTTCCTACGCTTGCTGGCGCCCTTTATCCCCTATGCCACCGCCGAGGTGTGGAGCTGGTACCGTACCGGCTCGGTGCACCGGGCAGCGTGGCCGGAGGCGGCGCCGCTGCGCGAGGCGGCGGGATCCGGGAACGCGGAGCTGCTCGAGGTGGCCGGTCAGGCGCTCACGGTGCTGCGCGGTGTGAAATCCGCGGCGAAGGTGTCGCAGCGCACCAGCTTCGCTCGGGTGGAGCTGCGCGGGAATACCGCCCTGCTCGAGGAGGTGCGCGCGGACCTGGTGCGCGCCGCCCACGTGCGCGGGGAGCTCCGCTTCACGCCGAGTACGGAGGCCAGCGAGCAGATCACCATCGGTGATTACGAGCTGGATGAGCCGGAGCCGAAGCGGAAGTAGCGTCGCAAGAACAACGGCGCGAAGGCGCAGCGCTCCACATAGCGTAGCGCGCGATTGAGTGAATCCGGGTGGCGGGTCTGCGAAAGCGGGCCCGCCACTTCACGTACATGAGAAGATTCTCATGATTGTTTCCTGGCCCCGTCATCTCGCTCCGGTGTACTTAGGGACATGACAACTCGTGTGAAACTTCTTGCCGTACTTCTAGGGCTGGCGCTCCTCGGTTTCTTGGGGATGCAGCTTGCCCACGCCGTGAGCGGGAGCGGCACCCAGTCCGTGGGCCCCGCCGTCACCGTCACGGGGCCGTCTTCCCCGTCCGCGAGCTCCGCCGGCGCTGGCAGCACCGTTTCGGTTTCTTCGCCCACGGAGCGCCCGCCGCTCAACAACGCGCAGCACGCCACCCTGCGCAGTCTTTTGGTTGATGTGGCCGAAAATGCGCACCTGTTCACCGGTGATACTTCAAATAGTACGACGACGACGCCCGCGGGCACTGCCCCGTCCCCCGCTAACGTCGCTCCGGCACCGGCGCCAGTTCCCGCCCCGGCAGCGCCGGCACCCGCGCCGCAGCGGGTGGCGCCGGCTCCCGCGCGCCCCGCACCGCCCCAGTACTCGGATGATGACTGGGACGATGATGACGCGGATGACGATGATTGGGATGATAACGACGATGACGATTGGGACGACGAGGATGACGACTAAACCAGTCGCGAACCCCGGTCCTACCGCCTGAGCTAGCAGCACCGTTCCTTCACCCAGAAGGCCCCGCTGCCTTAGCTCAGGCGGTAGCCCATTCCGCGCACCGTTTCGATACGGTCCCGCCCGATTTTCCCACGCAGGTAGCGCACGTACACATCCACCACATTGGAACCGGGATCGAAATCGTAGCCCCAGACCCGGGAAAGGAGTTGCTCGCGGGATAGCACCTGCCCCGGGTGGCGCATAAAGGTTTCCAGCAGGGTAAATTCGCGGGCGGACAGCTCCACCTGTTTCCCGCCCACGTGGGCGTGGTGGGAGAGTAAATCCAGAATGATGCCGCCGTGGGAAAGCTGGGTGGCGGAACTAGCTGGCGCCGGGGTGGCTGCGGCGTCGCGCAAACGCAAACGGATACGCGCGAGCAGTTCTTCAAAAGAAAAAGGCTTCGCCATGTAATCATCGGCCCCGCCCTCGAGCCCGGCCACGCGGTCCGTCACGGAAGTGCGGGCGGTGAGGAGAATAACCGGGGTGTCCAGGCCCTGCCCGCGCAGGCGCTCGAGCACCGCAAATCCGTCAATATCGGGCAGGCCAATATCCAAAATAATAAGATCAAAAGGAGTGTGAACAGCCAGATCAACGGCCTGCCCACCGTTTGACGCGGTGGTGGAAGTGTAGCCGGCTGCTTTCAGGCCTTTCGCAATAAAGCGGGCAATGCGCTCTTCGTCCTCGACTATGAGGATGGTGCTCATCTTGCTCCCTTCTCCGGTTGTGAGGCTATCACGAACCCAGGTAAACGCTGGGCAAACTCAAGGTAAATACGGAGCCTTCCCCCACCCGCGAGCGCACCGTGACTTCCCCACCGTGAGCCCGCGCGATGGAGCTAACAATCGCGAGCCCGAGCCCGGAGCCTTCCGAACGCCCAGTATTACGCCCACGCGCAAAACGCTCCATAATACGTTCGGTATCCTCCGGGGCGATCCCGCAGCCGGCATCTTCCACCGTGAAACTCACCCGCCCCGCTACCACGCTTGAAGAAATCTCCACCGGGGTGCCTTCGTCGGAGTATTTGACCGCATTCGCCGCCAATTGCAGCACCGCCTGGGTGATACGCTCCGGGTCCAGGCGCACCTGCCCACTGGCCACGGCGCCCAGGTTCCAGGCACGCGGGCCCAACCCGGTGGCTTTATCAAAGATCCGCTCCGTGAGCGCGGCTATATCAATCTCGCGGGGCACCACAAAATCGGATCGTTCGGCTTTCGCGAGGGTGAGTAAATCCCCAACCAGTGAATTCATGCGGTCGAGTTCTTCGAGGGCCAGGGCGCGGGTATCCGAGGCATCACTCGGGTCGTTGGCATCCATGAGCTCCAGGTGCCCGCGCACAATCGTGATGGGGGTGCGCAGCTCGTGCCCAACATCATCCAAAAGCTGACGCTGATCTGCGTCCATGGTTTCCAGGGAATCGAGCATGGTATTCATCGCCGTTGATAGCCGCGCCAGGTCGTCGCGCCCTTCCACCGGGACCCGCCGGGACAAATCCGCATTGGCGGTAATATTTTCGGCCGTGGCGCGCAGTTGCTCCACGGGGCGTAGCAGCTGCCCCACCAGTCGCCACGCGATGGCGACGACGCCGATGACGGCCACCAGGTAGACCACCGCCAGCACCGTCATGAGATTCCAGATACGGGCACTGATGACGTCAAGAAGGTACACGTGCACGAGCGCGCCGGGCTGCGAGCCGGAGAACTGCACCGGGACCACGATATAGCGGTATTCACGCTGCGCCCCCGCGTAGGTCCCCATCGTGATCTCTCCGCTGCGGGTGAGTGGGAGAAGGTGGCGTACCAGGCCGGAATCTTCCTCGGGGCGCACAGGACTGGTATCACCACCTACCCAGGCAACCCGACCGTCTACAATCCCCATCTCCCCTTCGGCTTCGGAGAGTACGGTGCGCGAAAGGTAGGTTTCGATGAGCTGGGATGGCCCAGCGAAGGGCTGCCCGGTTTCCGGATCGACTCCGTTTTCAGCCAGCACCCGAAATTCATCTGCGACTCGCACCAGGGTGGCGTCCACTTGGGCACGCCACATGCGGCTCTCGGTGAGGACAACGGCTACGCCGGTTGCCGCCAGCACGACCGCGACGAGCGCGACCATGGTGGCGGCAATCCGAAAACGAATCGTAATAGGACGTGATGTCACATTGTTTCCCGTTCGACGGCGGCGGGCGGGAGCGGCACGGTGTGCACGCCCGTTCGTTCCAGCTTATTCCATTCGCTGGCTTTTCCGCGTATTTCTAGCCAGATCGCGCGCACCGTGGCGGCGCTCATCATCCAGGAGAAGGGGAGCCACAAAGGCAAGGCGGGTAGGAGGCGCAGGTCGCGCCAGGCGCGATCAAGGATAAGGGAGAGCACCGTTACCGCGAGGGCGACCACCAGTCCTGCCCCCACCAGTACATTCATCCAGTGCGGTGCCGCGCCACTGAGTGCTGCCACCGCCCACACCGCGAGGGTGACGACCTGGAGTACCGGGGCAACAAGGAGTGAGAAAAGATTGATAGGTAGGTAGGCATCAATGGGGCGCCGCCACGGGGAGGTGAGGCGGGAGCGGTGGATGCGAGCGGTTTGGATGAGGCCGCGTTGCCAGCGCACTCGCTGTTTCCACAAGGCCGGCAGGGTGGCGGGAACTTCAGCCAGCACGAGGGCATGGGGCGCAAATTCCACGTCCCAGCCGGCAAAGTGGATCCGCCAGGTAAGCTCCAGATCCTCCCCCAGGGTATCTTCCCGGAAGCCACCTACCCGGCGCACCGCATCAGCACGGAAAGCCCCGGAATTTCCCGCCACGATGGGGAGCATCCCCAGCAAGGCGAGCGCACGGCGCGTCATCCCTGTCCCGACGTGAGTCATAAGGGCGAGCAGCGCGGTGAGCGGACCGGTAATATTGACCGGCTGGTCGTTCCCGCACACAGCACCCACCCCGGGGTGGCGGAATCCGGCCAGGAGCTCCGGAATGGTGGTGGAAGTGAAAAGCCCGTCGGCATCCACAAAAATGAGGATCTCCCCGGTGGCATGGGCAATACCGAGATTGAGGGCGCTGCCTTTCCCACCATTGGTCTTGCTCAGGAAGGTGACGCGTGGATCGCTGGTGAAAGGTGCCGCAACGGCGGCAGTGGCGTCCGTGGAGCCATCGTCGACGACGATTACTTCCAGCCGGAGCCAGCCAGTGGCAAGGATGGAGCGCAGGCAGGCACCGAGTACCACTTCCTCGTTATAGGCCGGGATAATAATCGACACTTTCGTGTGGGCACCGTAGAGCGGACGGGGCTGCTGGCGCATCTCCCCCAGGATCGCAGCCGGGTACATCATCCAGGTCACCGCGGTGAGGATGAGGGTAGGAACGGCAAGAATGAGGAGCAGGGTGGTCATGCGGTCACCTCGACGGTGCTGCACGGTGCCAAAGTAGCCTGCGCGGGTGCGTAAGCGTCCAGGAGCGCTTCCAGCAATTCGGGTGCGTGAGCGCTATGCGCGCCAAAACGGGCATTGATTTCGATGAGGGCGGGGCGGCCTTGGGTATCGCGGCGGATATCAACGTCGGCCGCTCCGTTCAGGCCCACCGCCCGAGCCGCAGCGAGCGCCAGCTCGGCAACGTCCGGGGCCTCCACGCGCCGAACCCCGGTCGCGTTTCCGTGCTGACCGGAAGCCAAGCTAGTTTTTTCCAGCACGACGACGGTGGGGCAACGCCGCGCGTTATCTCCCGCGCCGTTCGCGGCCCCGTTCCGTCGCCGGCTTCCCGGGGCAGGCAGATACAGCTGCGCGCAGTATTCGGTTCCGGGGAGGAAGGCGGAAACGATCTCGGTCTCGCGCAGTGGCACGGTGGGCGGGAATGATGTTTCCAGGCGTACCCCGCGCCCGCCGCGTGCCACCCGCGGGCGTACCACGTAGGGGAAACCGAGCCAGTATGCGCCTTCTTCGGTGAGGGCAGGGCCCTCCAGGCTGCGAGGCACGGCCAGGCCACTACTCTCCGCTACCCGATGGGTGAGCCATTTATCGGCAGCAATCGCCACCGCTGCGGTGGGGGCTACCGCAATGCGAGCGCGGTGAAGCAGCGCGGTACGGAGCGGGGCGAGAACGGAGAGTTCTTCATCCACCGTGGGGATAAGGAGATCAATCGAGTGTTCCTCACAGATAGCGGCCAGAGCACTCACAAAATCCGGGGCGGTGGCGGGCGGGCACCGGAGGATCGTCGCGCCATCGGCGCGGGGACGGGGCGCCATATCGACACCAAGCGCCGAAATTCCCCTGGCTCTCAGCTGGGTGAGGAGGGAGGATCCAGCCGGGCCACTGGCGCCGGTGACAAGCATGCGCGGGCGGGAGCTGAGAGGTGAATGATTCATCATAATGGTCCTTCGGTAGAAGATGGAGGGGACGGGGCAACGGGGCGGGGTGGTGCGACGGTGCTAGTGGTGCGTGCGGTATAGCAGAGCACGCACGGGGCAACGGTGCCCACGGCGCGCGCAGGCGCACGGAGCGACGGCGCTCGCGGTGCGGGCAGTGCAACGGCGCAGGCACGGTGCAGGCAGGCACCCCGGGCTGAGAGCACGCCACGATGATCTAAAGCACGCCCCGGAAAGCGGGAATGCGTACCGCTTCAAAAGCTTCCGCGGCCTCCATTTTGGCTTGTTCGCCCCGGAAATTAGCTTTGGCGGTGAGGACGTCACCGGCCATATACGGCTTGTCCATCTGGTCGGTGTGGATAGCCACCCCGGCGCTTTTCACCCCGGTGTACTCGGTGATATCCACGAAGACTTGCGGAGAAAAGTTTGCGGTAGCGGAGAGGGATTCATAGCAAAGAATCGCCGGGTGGCGCCGTCCGGCCCTCATGGTGGCGCGGTGCACGGCGGTGTGGTCCTGGTGCTGGTCGTGGGCTGAATGGGTGAAAATAATATCCGGGTTGAGGACGCGGATTTTTTCTTCAATAGCGGCGGTGAGAGTATTTTCGTGTTCGGCGAGGCAGGTATCGGGTAGACCGAGGGTGCGCAGTGAGGTCACCCCGAGGAACGTACTGGCGCGCTGGGCTTCCCCGGCCCGCTCCCCGGCATTACCTCCCACCGCACCGTCCGCCGCCACGATGGCATGAATCTCATGCCCCGCATCGGCCAAGCGCGCCAGAGTACCCCCGCATGCCAATTCCAGATCATCAGGATGCGCCCCGACGGCGAGAATACGGCGCGTGGGCGCCGCCGCCCCCACCGGAATCCAGCCACTCACCAGGAGAACAAGCTGGGTGGCCAGCGCCGCAACGGAGCCCAGGCTCACCCACCGCTCCAGGTTCGTGGGCGCATTCCCGCCCAGCAGGGCGATATTAGCCGGAACGAGAAGGAAAGCACTTCCCAGCGTAAAAAGCTGAAGGGGCCGGAAGGCGCGGATGCGTCGTCGTACTGAAGTTTCAAGGAGGACAACGGACAGTGCCGCCACAAGTAGCAGCACGGCAAGCAGAGCATTCATGGAGATCGTCATGGCTCCAGTGTTCCGCCCCGTGTTAATATCGCGGTGAGGAGGTAATGAGAACTCTCTCATCGTGCCTCCACCCCCGTTTCCCGCGCGTGCCGTACACTTTACTTACTCACGCGTAACCTTGAGGAGAATCATGGCCGAAATCGAGCGGACTGAAGTTTTCACTCCCGGAAAGATTCATATCACCGATGAAATGACGATTCCGTGGGTTTTCCGTAACATCGCACGCGAGCAGCCCGAGCGCACCGTGGTGGCACGCAAAGCCTCGCTGGGGCAATGGGTGCCGGTGGCATGGCGAACTTTCGAATCCGAATATCGCGCGCTGGCACGCGGCTTTATCGCCATGGGCGTCCAGCCCGGGGATCGTATCGCTCTCATGTGTCACACCCGCTATGAATTCTGCGTTGTTGATTTCGCGCTGTGGTCCATTGGTGCGATGGCCGTCACCGTGTACGAAACTGATTCCACGGAGCAGGCTCGCTGGATTGTAGAAGATGCGCACTGCCGTTTTGCCGTCGTCGAAAACCAGCAGATGGCCGCCGTTATGGCGCCTTTCCGTTCCGATTTTGATTTCTTTAGCGATATTTTCGTTATTTCTGATGATGACCTGGCCCGGATTTCCGCGCGCGGCACCATGGATCTCGATGCTGAGATTGACCGCCGTATCGATGCTATGCATGCCGACGACGAAGCTACCGTCATCTACACCTCTGGCTCGACAGGCCGGCCCAAGGGCGTGGTTCTCAGCCACCGCAACCTGCTGCACGTCGTTATTAACGGGCCGTTGGATGATAACCTCGCCCCGATCCTCTCCGGCGAGAAGCGTACCCTGCTCTTCCTCCCCATGGCCCATGTTTTCGCGCGCTTTATTAACCTGGTGGCTTTCTACGCGGGCAATACCATCGGGCACTGCCCCGATACCCATAACCTCGTCGAAGATATGAAGTCTTTCAAGCCGCATTACATTTTGGCAGTGCCGCGTGTTTTCGAAAAGATTTACAACGCGGCGGATGCCCAGGCCACCGGCGTGAAACAGAAGATTTTCCGCTACTACGCCAAAGTGGCGATTGCTTATTCGCGGGCCCTCGATAGTGCAGCCGGGCCTTCGCTAGCATTGCGGGCCCAACACGAAGTGGGTGAACGCCTGGTCTACTCCAAGATTAAGGAGATTACCGGCGGGAACCTCGAGAATGTGATTTCTGGTGGCGCGCCGCTGGGTGCACGGCTCGGGCATTTCTTCCGTGGCATCGGGATTAATATTTTCGAAGGCTACGGAGCAACGGAAACGTCCGCACCCACCACGGTGAACCGCTTCAACCACCAGCGAATCGGCTCGGTGGGTCCGGCCTATCCCGGCTGCCACGTTGCGATTGATACCGACGGCGAAGTGCTTGTCAAGGGCGATCACGTTTTCCACAAGTACCTGAATAATCCGGAAGAAACCGCCAAGGCTTTTACCGAGGACGGCTGGTATCGCACCGGTGACCTCGGCAAGATCGAAGATGGCTTCGTGTGGATTACCGGGCGGAAGAAGGAACTTATTGTGACCGCCGGGGGGAAGAACGTCTCTCCCGCAATCCTGGAAGACCGGCTGCGTGGACACCCACTTATTTCGCAGGTGGTTGTAGTGGGTGATCAGCGGCCTTTCGTGGGTGCGCTTATCACCCTGGACGCGGAGATGCTGCCTATCTGGCTGAAGAACAAGAATCTGCCGGCCATGTCCGTTTCGGAGGCCGTGCACGATCCGCAGATTATCGCCGCGGTGGATCGCGCCATTAAGCGCACCAACGAAGCGGTTTCCCGCGCGGAATCCATCCGTAAATTCGTTATTCTGCCCATTGATTTCACCCCGGAGAACGGCTACCTTACCGCCTCCCTCAAGGTGAAGCGCACCGCGGTGCTCCGTGATTTCGCCACCGTGATCGGGCGCGATATTTACGGGGATAAGGGCGATAAGAACCGCGACTAGGTCATAGTTCTGCCAAGAGCGGGGCGTGGGCTACCTTAGTCCGCGCCCCGACCCGTTTCTCCCGGTGTTGTGCGAAGCTAGTGCGCGCCGTCATCGCCAGCTTCAGGCTCAGCGCGCTGAGCCTGAACAACACGGCCAGCCTGCGCAGCGCGGGAAGCGCGGGAAATACGCTGGTGATCCTCGACGGCCCTCGAGGTGATGACATTATGCACCCGCACCGCAAACTCGGGATCTAGCCCCGCCCCGCGCGCCAGCTCGGCAATTCGAGCGTGCTGGACACCTTCGCGCGCCATATCGCGAGCGGGAAGCCGGTAGCGGTCCTTGAGGCTCCCCACGGCATCGGTCACCTGCTTGCGTTGCCCCAGCAGCTCAATAAGTTGGGCATCCAAAACGTCGAGGCGCGCCCGCAAAGCCCCGAGTTCCGCGGCGCAACGTTCTGCATCCGGATGGCGCCGCATCCCTTCGCCGCCCACTAAGCGCTCTTCCGTTGCGCAGCGGAAACAATCTCCACAGGTGCACCGTCTGTGACCGCCGCGCGGGTCACAATCACTTCCCGGACATCCTTGCGGGAAGGCACATCAAACATGGCCGGGCCGAGTACCCGTTCCATAATGGAGCGCAGCCCGCGGGCCCCGGTGCCCCGTTCCATAGCTTCACGCGCCATGGCACGCAGTGCCTCGTCCTGGAAGGTCAGGTGCACCCCGTCCAGCTCAAACATGCGGGTGTACTGCTTGACCAGGGCATTGCGTGGCTCGGTGAGGATCTGCACCAGGTCGTCTTCGCCCAGCGCTTCCACCGTTGCGATAACGGGCAGGCGCCCCACCAGCTCCGGGATAAGGCCGTATTTGTGAAGATCCTCCGGGGTGACTTGCGCAAGCATGGTCGAATTGGCCTCGGCGTCGTGCAATTGCGCCCCGAAACCGATACCGTGACGCCCTACGCGAGTAGAAATAACATCTTCCAAACCCGCAAACGCACCGGCGCAAATAAAAAGAATATTCGAGGTATTGATCTGGAGATAATCCTGCTGGGGATGCTTGCGCCCGCCCTGCGGGGGCACCGCCGCAACCGTGCCTTCCACGATCTTGAGAAGCGCCTGCTGTACGCCCTCCCCCGACACGTCGCGGGTAATGGAAGGATTTTCAGATTTGCGCGTGATTTTATCGATTTCATCGATGTAAATAATGCCGGATTCGGCCTTTTTCACATCATCGCCGGCAGCCTGCACGAGCCGCAATAAAATATTCTCGACATCTTCGCCCACGTACCCGGCTTCGGTGAGAGAGGTGGCATCCGCGATCGCGAAGGGCACATCAAGCATCCACGCCAGCGACTGGGCAAGATACGTTTTCCCAGTTCCGGTGGGTCCAAGCAGCAAAATATTGGACTTGCCGAGCTCAACGGTATCCTCACCATCGGCGGGACGCGGTGCAGCTTTGGCGCGCAAACGCTTGTAGTGATTATACACGGCGACGGCGAGCGTGCGCTTGGCGGCATCCTGCCCCACCACATACTCATTCAAAAACGCGTAAATATCAGCGGGAACGGGAAGCTCATTCGGGGAAAAACCATCGTTTTCCTTCCCGAATTCCTCGGCGATAATCTCATTGCATAGCTCAATGCATTCATTGCAGATATATACGCCCGAGCCGGTGATGAGTTTCTTTACCTGGCGTTGGGTTTTCTGGCAGAACGAACACTTGAGAGCTTCTGCTGCATCGACGGTCGCCATGTTCCTCCTTGCCTCGCGGCCGCGCCGTACGCGCGTCTTCCCTATTTCACCGCATCTTCGCCCAAAGGTCACGTTCCCACGCGGGGCGCCAGGTCAGTGAGATGTACGACGAGGCTTATAGGACAAAATGTGTTGGTTACGGTTTAGTAGGTTTGGTTCCATTTAGCCCCGTTGTGTAGATCGGTCCACTCGATACCCGTGC